>NZ_JMIO01000026.1 GCF_000691865.1 Methanoculleus sp. MH98A
GATCGTTTCCGCATCGATGCCCCGCTCAACCAGGAGATCCCGTACAAATCCGTGGTCGATCTCGAGGAGAAGAAAAATCAGGTAATCATCACCGCCGGGGTAAACGGAGAGGGCGTCTACCGTATCGCATCGATCGAAAAGGTTCTCCTGGTCTTAAAGAAGTTCATCATCACCCAGGCGAGTGCCTACCGGCTGAACGCTTTCTTCATGTCGCCCGCAATCCGCGGCGGGGTGCTCGTCCAGAACGCGCAATGGGAGAAGGGCGCGATCGCCGTCATGAAGACCGGCATCTGGTTCGTCAGCCAGGAGAAGCAGGTCTGCATCCCTCTCGACGAGGTGACCGGCATCGAACTTACGTCCCGGGAGATCCAGGAGAAGAATCTCGACGTCGTGAAGATCGACCACCTCATCGAGAACGAACTCGTGACGAGTTTTGTTCTCTGCCCGCTGACGACGCTCCAGGTTCTCTACAACTTCCTCAAAGAGGCGACGCACGATACCGAGGTCAGCGAGGAGATCGATCCCCTGACCGGGCAGGTGGCCATGCTGGTCTACAGCGGGATGGACTCGAGCACCATCGAGAACATGCTCAAACTCTCGCACAAAGACCTGGACGCCATCTACGAGAAACTCCTCGGCTCGGGGCTCGCCGAAGTACTCTACGTCAGAAAGGAAGTACAACTAACCCCAAAAGGTGTCAGATACATCTCAGAGTCTGTAAAATCTCCATTGGATTAAAAACCTTATTTCTTCAAAATAAGAAGGTATATATAACTTTTTTATCAAATATTCAATGAGTGGTGTTCGATGGGGAAAATCCTAATCGTCGATGATACAATGTTTATGAGAACGCTGCTGAAGAACATCCTCTTCTCCGGCGGGCACGACATCGTCGGTGAGGCAGCGGACGGGGCGGAAGCCCTTGCAAAATATCAGGAACTCAAGCCCGACCTCGTTACTATGGACGTAGTCATGCCTAAGATGAACGGGATCGAGGCGCTCAAGGCCATCAAAGCAGCCGACCCGGCAGCAAAGGTCGTTATGTGTACAGCGGTCGGCCAGGAGCAGATGGTCAAACTCGCCGTCAAAAGCGGTGCGAGAGGCTACATCGTCAAACCGTTCCAGGCTCCGAAAGTTCTCGAAGAAGTCAAAAACGTTCTCAGTGCGTAACCATGATACGGGTTCTGATCGTCGACGACTCGCTCTTCATCCGCACGATACTCCGGGATCTGCTTAAAGACAGCCCGGAGATCGAAGTGGTCGGAACGGCGGTCAACGGCATCGATGCCCTCGAAAAGATATCCGATCTAAAACCCGACGTCGTCACGCTCGACATCGAGATGCCCCGGATGGGCGGTCTTGAGGTTCTTGAAGCCCTGCAAAAGGCGAGCGCGAAACCGAAGGTGATCGTCCTGAGCACCCTGACGTCACGCCAGGCCGATATGACCCACCGGGCGTTGCGGCTCGGAGCGGACGATTTCATGCTCAAACCAAGGGATGTTCCGAACGTCAGGGGCATCGAAAAAGAACTCATCCAGAAGATCAGAAATCTTGTCGTTCTCCCGACGATTGTAAAACCTGCTGCAATCAGCCGGGATGAGGCGGATGCAGTCGTTGTGATTGGCTCTTCTGCCGGGGGACCGCCGATGCTCGATACACTCCTCTCCGCGCTCCCGCCGGACCTGCCTGCCGCGGTCGTCGTCACCCAGCACATGCCAGAGGGGTTCACCGCATCGCTCGCCGAGCGCCTGAACAGGGTCTCTGCTCTCCCCGTGAAAGAGACAGGGAACGGAGACAGCCTGCAGACCGCAACGGTCCTGGTTTCAAAGGCCGGGTACCACACCGTCATCTCGGGAGTCGCATCGGGCAACGGGAAGAACCACGGGCGGATCATCCACTCGACCGCTCCCCGCCTGCACGCGGTTCGGCCTGCCGTCGACAAGACCTTTGCCTCTGCAGCACGCGTATTCGGCCCGCGCACCGTCTCCGTGCTCCTCTCGGGGATGGGGAACGACGGCGGCGAGGGAACGCTCGCGGTGAAGACCGCAGGCGGCACCACGATGGTATGCGCCGAAGAGGACTGTCTCGTATACGGGATGGCGCGCTCCGCTCTCGCCAGGAACTGCGTCGATGCGGTGGTTCCGTTCGAAAGTCTCGCGCGCGAGATCACGAGAGCAGTCGGTCAACTCGAGGTGAATCATGTTTGACGAAGAGGGATATCGGAAGCTGTTTGTTGAGGAATCGCGGGAGAACCACGAGAACATCGTGAACAATCTTCTTGCTCTTGAGAACGGGGATGACCAGCAGGCAGCCATCGACGAGATCTTCCGGTCCGCACATACGCTCAAGGGGATGTCCGCGTCGATGGGCTTTGATGCAATGGAGCACCTCTGTCACTCGATGGAAGACGTATTCTCGCTCATCCGCAGCGGACGGCTCGAGGTGACCGCGCCGCTCACCGACCTTCTGCTCACCTGCACCGACGCGATCGAGGGAATGCTGGATGCCATCGAAGCAGGAGAAACGCCGTCCGACGAGCAGTCCGCAAGCCTGGTTCAGGAGCTCCGGGCGTTTGCCGAAGAAGAGGAGGAAGGCGAGCAGGAACCATCTCCCGGCGTGGCGGCTTCCGCCGGGGCCCCTCCCGAACAGGCAGAAGAAGCCGACGGTCGCCCGCTGTATACGTTAACGGTTGCCGTCGACCCGTCCAGCACCATGAAGGACGTCCGGGCGATGCTGCTCCTGCAGAACCTGGAAGAGCTCGGGACGATCCACGCGACGACCCCCTCACGGGAACTCCTCGAGGACGGAAAGTTCGACGGGCCGTTCGAGGTCCTCATTGAGAGCGAGGCAGGGGAGGATGCGCTCAGGACAATCGCTTCCGGCACGGAGATCTCGCTCCTTGCCCTCTCCACACCGCAGTCGCTGCCGGCGGCGAGCGAGGAGGTTCGAGCGCCAGAACCGGCCCCCTCCGAACCGCAGATCCCGCCGCCGCAGGTGCAACGGGTGATGAAAGCCGAGAAAAGCCGGGAGATCAAGAATATCCGCGTCGACATCCAGCGGCTCGACCGCATGATGAATCTGGTGGAGGATCTGGTCATCAATCGCGGACGGCTCGAGCAGATCGCAAAGAAGCACGGTATCAAGGAGTTCGACGAGGCGCTCTCCATGGTCGGCCGTTCGGTCTCCGACCTCCAGAACCTCATGATGGGGATCCGGATGATGCCGCTCGAGCGCATCTTCAACCGCCTCCCCCGGGTCGTGCGGGACGTCGCAAACCACGACGGGAAAGAGGTCGAGTTCTCCATCGAGGGCGGCGAGACCGAACTCGATCGGAGCATGATGGACGGGCTCTCCGACCCGCTCCTGCACATCATCAGGAACGCCGTGAACCACGGCATCGAGACACCGGAGATCCGAAAAGCCAGCGGTAAACCCCCGAAAGGATCGCTGCGGCTGACGGCAAGGAGGGACAAGGACAACGTCGTCATCGATATCGAGGACGACGGTGCCGGCATCGATCCCGAGAGACTCCGGAAGAAGGGTGTTGAGAAAGGCCTCCTGACGGCTGAAGCGGCGGCAAACGCAACGAAAGACGAACTGGTCGGCCTGCTCTTCGAACCCGGGTTCAGCACGGCCGAAGCGATCACCGACATCAGCGGCAGGGGTGTCGGACTCGATGTGGTCAAGAAGACGATCGAATCGCTCAAAGGATCGATCAAGGTCGAGACGGAGGTCGGCAGGGGAACGAAGTTCGAGCTGGTGCTCCCCCCGACGATGGCGATCATCGATGTCATGATGGTGCACATCAACGGCATGCGGTGCGCCATTCCGGTCAGCAACGTCGTCGAGGTGGCGCAGACGAGACTTGAGGCAATCCACCGGATCGGCAACAGCGAGGCGATCCTCCTCCGTGACCAGACCCTTCCCATGCACCGCCTGGAGGATATGTTCGGCCGGACAGAGAGGAGTGACACGCTGGTCGTGCTGCAGAATGACGGCAGGAGATGCTGTATCGTCGTCGATTCCGTCGACGGCCAGCAGGAAGTGGTGGTGAAACCGCTCTCCAGGATTGCAGGCAACTGCCGCGGGATCAGCGGGATCACCATCCCCGGAGACGGCGATGTCGTGCCGGTACTCGATGTAAATACAATGATTTAGGAGAGATTTTTCATGGAACTGAATCCGTTTCAGAAGGACGCGCTGGCAGAGTTTGGGAATATCGGTGCAGCGCACGCGGCGACGACCCTGTCGCAGATGCTGATGAGTCCGATCGAGATGACGGTGCCGGAGGTGCTGGCCATCGATATCGCCGATCTGCACAAACACATCAGCAACGAGATCTCGGCCATGGTCGTCTTCCAGATTCAGGGGGAGGTCGCGGACGGTGGGTATGTCGTCGTCAGCATGCCCCGGGAGACTGTCATCCAGTTGACCAACCAGATGCTCGGCACCACCGATACCGATCGCGAGATCAACGAGATGGACCAGAGCGCCGCGATCGAGATCGGGAACATCATGATATCGGCGTTTCTCGATGCGACAGCCGAACTGCTGGGTATCGTCATGCTGCCGTCTCCCCCGGCGCTGGCCATCGATATGGCGCATGCCGCCTTCGAGTCCATCGTCGCGCAGGTGGCCAGCGACGTGAACGACGTCCTGATCTTCAACACCGAGCTCACGAGCGAGGCGCCGCCCGTCTACGGGAGCATCTACATGCTTCCGAACGCCGAACTTACGCAGCAGTTGTTCCTCATGCTGGAACGGATGATGGAACCGCTCTCATAACCAGCCTCCGGGGTACCATGGAGAACAATTTTTTTGGCGAAGAGACGGCGATAATCCTGGGTCTGGGCGAACTCCGGGTCGGGAAGTGCCCGATGGGGACGATTGGGCTCGGCTCCTGCATCGCACTCATCCTGCACGACCAGAGGAGGTCCCTTGCGGGGCTCGCCCACATCATGCTCCCCGAAAGCCGGGGGGAGACCGATCGTCCCGGGAAGTTCGCAGATACTGCCATGTGCGCACTCCTCGAGGAGATGACGAAACTCGGAAGCACGAAATCCTCGATCACCGCAATCGTGGTCGGCGGTGCAAGCATGTTCGAGTTTTCGGCCAACTCCCTGAATATCGGCGAGCGAAACGCCGCTGTGGTGAAGGAACTGCTTCAGGAACAGGGCATCAGGATCGAACACGAGGAGACCGGCGGAAAGATCGGGCGATCCGTATACTACTGGCCGGAGGGGAAGGGACGCCTCATCATCAAGAGGGCGGACGGAACATGCATCGCGCTCTGATCCTCATTTTAGCCGCGGCATTCCTCTTCAGCCCCCCTGCATCGGCCCTGTACGTCGAGGTGCCCGATTATCATTCGGGCATCGCGTCAGCCGGGGTGAAGGACGCAATCAACGGCCGGTATGGAGACGTCATCTTTGCAACCGACAGCGGTATCTCCGTGCACGCGGAGAACGGCACCTGGTATTCGGTCAACGCAAGGCATCCAAAAGAGACGGCGTATGGCCTGCTCGCACCCCTCGAGAACATGGTCACCGCGGTCGCGCTCGACGCAAAGGGGCACCTCTGGATCGGGTACCCGAACGGGCTGCAGATCGGAGATGGGGAGGGATACCGTGCCATCCAGGATCTGGATTTCCTCAAGAACCTCAACATCAACTGCATCGAACGGTGGGGGGACGAGATGTGGATCGCCACCGGGCGGGCGGGCCTCCACCGCTGCCATGGCGACGACTGGACGTGGTACAAGCCGGCCGGGCCCGAAGGGCTCAGGTGCCATACCGTCGTGAGCATGGCGGTCGATGCCGCGAGCGATGCGCTCGTCATCGGATCGGAGAACGAAGGTATCCGGGTGCTCAAGAACCGGACGGGCGACGTCCGCTTCGAACAGGTCACCTACGGTAGCGACACGCTTCGCGGGGTTTCAGAAGTGCGGGTCGATCCGTTCGGAGGGGTGTACCTCTTCAACCGCACGACGGTTCTCCATTACGCCCCCGATGCGGAGGTTACGCAGGTCCTCGGCACCGAAGACCTGAGCGCGTTCCCGGTCACGATCAACGACGTCGCAACGACACCCGAAGGGATGCTCTACATCGCATCCGATGGCGGGATATACGGGTGGAATTCGTCGGGCGTCGCCCAGCACATCACGTCGGGGGACGGTATCCGCGCAAACATCGTCAAGAAACTCTTTGTCGACGCCGACGGCCGGTGCTGGTTCGTCGTTCCCGGAAACGTGGGCTACATCCCGCCGATGACGGAGCACGCCACCCTCGATCTCTCGGCTGTTCCTGTGCCGACACCGGTGATGAACGAGACGCCCCTCCCTCAGACCCCGACACAGGTGGAGACACCCGGAGAGGCTGCCGGGCTGTTTGAGGGGGTTTTGGCTTTTTTTGAAGGGTTGATCGGCGCGGGGAGCCGTGGGTGAGGGGGAAGCTGCCGGGTTGAGACAAGTGAAGGAGACCAGTCAGTCGCACATCCCGGGCACGGATTTCCAGTGAATATCGCACCTTCGGTGCTCCAGCTCCGTTCCTGCCGGAACGTCGCTTATCGCCACGCAGGGGGGTGGGGACAATGGGGAGTGCGAACGGAGTGAGCATGAGAAACTCGAAGAGTTTCGAGGGGGAATATTCCCCCTCCCCGTCAGCCCCTCCCCCAAATGGCGATAGTCACTGGGAAGCCGTGCACGGGATGTAGACTGCGCGTAGGACAGGAGCTTGAGCACCGTCAGGTGCGGGGGCGGGAGCACGAGAGGCCGTGAGGCTTAGAGGCGCGAACACAGTGAGCGTGAGCACCGCCAGGTGCGAAGTGCGCAGTCCCCTCGAAATCCGTGCCAGGTGCAATTAAAAGAGACAACCGAATGCAAATGCAGAAGCATGAGCAACATCGCAGACCCGGAACCGTTTCCCGGGACACCTTCGGCATACGAGAAAAACCAGATCGTTCATATTCCCCGGCGGTGCATAGGGTAGTATGCCCCAAAAGAGCGAATTCGGCAGAGGGTTCGTCGTCAACCTGATGCTGCTTTCACGGCATTTCGGCCTGCCTCCCGAGCGAGCGTTCTACGGCGCCGCGGATCACCTCAACGACTTCATGGTGCCGGAACAGTTCCGGGGAACCGAGATCGAGGAACTCGTCGAGCGGCTCCGCAAACAGGTGATCTGGCACCAGCCGGGCACCCTGGACAGGGAAGATGCGGCCGACGTGAAGCGGCTCCTCAACCGGCTCGCGGTCGCGGTCGACAAAGAACTCGGCATACCCGATCCGGATACGGGAAAATACGACTGAGGGGAACGCGCATCCCGCCAGGGAACCGGGATCGGACGGGGGGACGCCGGGGCTTTCCGGGCGCGCCTGCGCAGGAGCCCCATCAAACCGTTGAGCAGCAGGACAACCTCAAAATAAAGAATTTTCCAGGGCCATATACTATAAGTGCTTATAAAACCAATATATACTGTGAATTTTGCTGCGATTCAGGACACCGCTTGTTCAGCGGAGGTCACAGATGACTGATACCTACGATGCTTCACACATCACGGTACTGGAAGGCCTGAGGCCTGTGCGGGAACGTCCCGCCATGTACATCGGCAGCACGGATAGCCGGGGGCTACACCACCTGGTCTACGAGGTCGTGGACAACTCGGTCGACGAGGCGCTCGCCGGGTTCTGCGACCGGATCCTCGTGACCGTTCACCGGGACGGCTCGGTCTCGGTTGACGACAACGGGCGCGGTATCCCGGTCGACCTCATGCCCCAATACGGCAAGAGCGCTCTTGAGATCGTCCTCACCGTGCTCCACGCAGGCGGAAAGTTCGATAAAAACACCTACCAGGTTTCCGGCGGGCTGCACGGTGTCGGCGTCTCGGTCGTCAACGCCCTCGCAAGCTGGCTCGATGCAACAGTCTTCAAGGACGGCAACGTCTACGAGATGCAGTTCCGGCAGGGTCTGGTCGCAAAGCCGCTCGCGAGCCGCCCGGAGACCGAGCACGAGATGGAGGCCCGGTACGAGGAGCGCTACGGCGCCCTGGACGGACAACGGCTCGACTACGAACGGCTCCAGGGAACCCGGATCACGTTCCACCCCGACCGGTCGATCTTCGAGACCGTCGAGTTCGATTACGACGTGCTGGATCACCGGCTCCGTGAACTCGCCTACTTAAACAGCGGCCTCACGATAGTCCTCCGGGACGAGCGCACCGGCGACTGCGTCACCTACTGCTTTGAGGACGGGATCCGGCAATTCGTCGCTCATCTCGGCGAGGGGAAGGAGAGCCTCCACGACGATATCATCTACTTCCAGAAACGCGATCCCGAGAGCCTGGTCGAGGTCGAGGTCGCCCTGCAGTATAACAACTCATACTCGGAGACGATCTACACCTACGTCAACAGCGTCAACACCCGGGAGGGCGGCACCCACCTCGAAGGGTTCCGGAGCGCCATCACCCGGGCGATCAACAGCGCAGCACGCAGGAACAACCTCCTCAAGAACAACGATGCGCAGGTCAAGGGTGAAGACGTCAGGGAGGGGCTCGCCTCCGTCATCAGCACCCGGGTGGCGAACCCCCAGTTCGAGGGGCAGACCAAGATGCGTCTTGGAAACAGCAACGTCCGGGGTATCGTGGACTCGCTCGTCTACTCGTCGCTCACCGAGTACTTCGAGGAGCATCCGAAAACCCTCCAGGCGATCGTGGACAAGGCGATGGCGGCCGCCCGGGCCAGGGAAGCCGCCCGGAACGCGCGCGAACTCGCCCGGCGAAAGAGCACGCTTGAGTCGACCGGCCTTCCCGGGAAACTCGCCGACTGCCAGGAGCGCGACCCGGCAAAGAGCGAACTCTACATCGTGGAGGGAGATTCGGCAGGCGGTTCCGCAAAACAGGGGCGGGACCGGAAGTTCCAGGCGATCCTTCCCCTGCGGGGGAAGATCCTGAACGTCGAGAAGGCGTCGGAGCACAAGATCCTGAAGAACGCCGAGATTCAGGCGCTGATATCCGCTATCGGCACCGGAGTCGGCGACAACTTCGATGCGGAACGGGCCCGGTACCACCGGATCATCCTGATGACGGATGCCGATGTCGACGGAGCGCACATCCGGACGCTCCTCCTCACGTTCTTCTACCGCTACATGGCGGGGCTCGTCGAGAACGGCTACATCTACATAGCCCAGCCGCCCCTCTACCGGATAGCGAAGGGCAGACAGGAGCAGTACGTCTACCGCGAAGAGGAGATGCGAAAAATCCTCGCCGAATGGGGCGAGAAAGGCGTCTCGATCCAGCGCTACAAGGGTCTTGGTGAGATGAACGCCGGGCAGCTCTGGAGCACCACGATGGATCCGGCGAACCGGATTCTCAAACGGGTGAAGATCGAGGACGCCGTCTATGCAAACGACATATTCGAGAAACTCATGGGAGAGAACGTGGACGCCCGGAGAGATTTCATCCGCAGGCACGCAAAGGAGGTGAGCAACCTTGACATCTGAAGGGGAAGGGGTCGTCCCGATCAACATCGAGGAGGAGATGAAATCATGCTACATCGACTACGCGATGAGCGTGATCATCGGCCGCGCCATCCCCGACGCGAGAGACGGTTTGAAACCGGTTCACCGCCGCACCCTCTTCGCGATGTGGGAGATGGGCAACACGAGCGACAAGCCCTACAAGAAGAGCGCCCGTGTTGTCGGAGACGTGATGGGTAAGTACCACCCGCACGGCGATTCGGCCATCTACGACACGATGGTGAAGATGGCCCAGCCCTTCTCCTACCGCTACACGCTGGTTGACGGCCAGGGGAACTTCGGTCGATCGACGGCGACTCCGCAGCCGCCATGCGTTACACGGAGGCCCGGCTCACGAAGATCTCGGAGGAACTGCTCGCCGATATCGACAAGAAGACAGTCGACTTCGTCCCGAACTTCGACGAGTCGCTCCAGGAGCCCAACGTCCTCCCCGCCCGGATCCCGAACCTCCTCGTCAACGGGTCGAGCGGGATTGCCGTCGGCATGGCGACGAACATGCCGCCCCACAACCTCAGAGAGGTCTGCGAGGCGACCTGCCGCGTCATCGACGATGCGGGCATCTCCACGGAGGAGCTGATGCAGGTCATGCCCGGACCGGACTTCCCGACCGGCGGGATCATGATGGGCACCGCGGGCATTCGCGACGCCTACCTGACCGGTCGCGGAAAGTGCGTTGTCAGGGGCGTCGCGGAGATCGAGGAAGAGGGCCGGACACAGCAGATCATCATCACCGAGATCCCCTACCAGGTGAACAAGGCGCGCCTGATCGAGCATATCGCGAACCTTGTTCGCGACAAGAAGATCGAGGGGATCGGCGACATCCGCGACGAGTCCGACCGCGACGGCATGCGGATCGTGATCGAACTCAAGAAGGGAGCCGCGCCCCAGGTGATACTGAACTTCCTCTACAAGCACACGGCGCTCGAGTCTTCCTTCGGCGTCATCAACCTCGCAATCGTCGAACGCCAGCCCCGAACCCTGAACCTCAAGGAGATCATCCACGAGTTCCTCAAGCACCGGGTGGACGTGGTCCGGCGGAGGACCGAGTTCGATCTCGCGAAGAACGAGGAGCGGATGCACATCCTCCGCGGCCTCCTCGTCGCGCTCGACAACATCGACGCGGTCATCGCGACCATCCGGGGTTCCGGGACGACCGAAGAGGCCCTGAACGCCCTGGTGGAGAAGTTCGCGCTCGATGAGGTGCAGGCTGACGCCATCTTGAAGATGCAACTCAGGAGGCTTGCGGCGCTCGAGCAGCAGAAGATCCTCGACGAGCGCGACGCCATCGCGGCGGAGATCGAGCGGTTATCCGCGATCCTCGCAAGCGAGGCGAGCATTCTCGCCGAGATCAGGAAGGAACTCGTCGACGTCGGTGCGCGCTACGGCGATGAACGGAGGACCCGGATCGCGCAGGCAGTCGAGGCGCTCGACAAGGAGGACCTCATCGAGGACAAACCGGTGCTGGTCTCGCTCACCTCTTCGAATTACGTGAAAAGGATCGACCTCGACACCTACCGGAACCAGCGGCGCGGAGGGCGCGGCGTCATCGGTATGGCGACCAAAGACAACGACGGCGTCGAGAAGGTCTTCGTCGCGAACATGCACGACAACCTCCTCTGCTTCACCGACAGGGGGAGGATGTACTGGCTGAAGGTCTACGACCTCCCCGAAGGCCAGCGGGCGAGCAAGGGCAAAGCCCTCGTCAATCTCCTGAACCTCGACGGCGAAGAGCGGGTGACCACGGTGATCCCGGTCCGGGAGTACCGGCCCGACCACTACCTCTTCTTTGCGACGAGGAGTGGGACGGTCGCGAAGATGGCGCTCGACGAGTTCTCGCGCCCCCGGCAGACCGGGATCAATGCCATCAACCTCCGCGACGGCGATGCACTGGTGGACGTGAAGGCGACCGACGGCAACCAGGAACTGATCCTGACGACGAAGTTCGGACAGAGCCTCCGGTTCCACGAGGACGCCGTCCGCCCGGTTCACCGCAACGCCATGGGCGTGCGGGGGATCAAGCTCCGTCACGGCGATGCCCTGCAGGCGGTATCGGTGGTCGAGGAGGATCATCTCCTCACCATCACGGAACGGGGCTTCGGGAAGAGGACGGAGTTCGACGAGTTCCGCGGTCACGGCAGGGGCACGCTCGGCGTCCGAAACATCGTCGTCGACGCCCGGGCAGGCAACGTCATCGGGTCGATGGCGGTCTCCGACGACGACGAGATCATCGTGATGAGCGCGTCCGGCATCGTGATCCGGACGAAGGTTTCCGAGATCTCGATCCAGAAGCGCGGCACCCGCGGCGTCCGGGTCATGAAACTCGACGACGGCGATAGAGTCATCGGGTTCACGATCCTGGATACCGAGGAGAACGGGGAAGAGGCGTAACGCGTCTTTCCGGCCTGAAAATACCAAAGAACGTTCTTTTTTTCTATCTGGCGAAGGCCGGTAAACGGCGGCTGCAGTGGGTTGAAGGGCACGGTCTCGGACCGTTTCCCGGCCAAAAACAGGTAAACATTCGGTCCTGTTGCAACCCTGTTCCGATCTTCATCCTTTCCCTGGTGAGGCTGGTGCCGGGCCCGGCTGTCCCCAGGATCAACCTTTTTCCTCGAACATGTCCCCATGCAGTGGACCGTGGGAGAATCGCCATTGGGGGAGGGGCTGACGGGGAGGGGGTGTCCCCCTCCCCTGTCTCTCCGCGTTGTAATGGATCTCTGTAACACCACCGCGCTCCGCGCTCCTCCCGCCCCCAGGGGGGCGGGCAGTGTGTGGCGATAGGCGATGCCCCTACAGGACATCGCTGGAGAAGACCGAAGGTCTTGGACTTGCGATGGACGGAATGCGACCGGCCGCTAGGGCGGGAGCATGAGCACCGAAGATGCGAACATCCGGAGCACAAGCACCGCAGGTGCGCAGTAGGATGCTCCTCAGGGAGCGTCCTTCGAGCATTGTCAGATGCGCAGCCCGGTGGAAAGCCGTGCCCCTGAGTACCCCTGATTGCGGCCATCTAGAGCAAACGGGGGGTTCAACAAGGCCCTTATTTCCGCCCGGGTTAAGGCCAATAGACGGAAACTGCAGCGGGTGAAGGGCACGGGCTCAGGCCATCCTCCTGAAGTTGTCACGAAACGCTATTACCAGGAGGAGGACACCCCTTCCCGGGCCCTCCCCCGAGTGACGATGTCCAATAGAAAGCCGTTTCACCCTCCTTGCTCTGAATGTGGCTCAGATGGTAGATACCCGGGAAGTAAGGGCTCCGATCAGGATGTATCGAAGGTTCGGAGATTTTTTGGGACGAACTCCCCGGCCAAAAAAGTTAGAATTCCGTTTTCCTGAAGTACCTGAGCGCCTCCGGCCGGTGCTGTTCAAGCTCCGCGAAGAAGTGCTCTGCAAGTTGCGGGTCGGAGTCGTTGATCGCCTGCTGCAGAGTGCGCATCAGCCAGCCATGGATCTCCTGGCCGCGGTCAAGCGTATTCATCACGACGACGACCGCCTCGTCCACATCTCGTCTGTCGTTCCATCAATACACCGTACCACCATCTTTTCCGCGGGTTTTATCCGGCCGGAGGACAACAGGACGTTCGGATGAGGTGTCTGTGATGTTTCGTACGACGATAAAAGTAGATACGCACGGCGAGGGGGAGATCGTCGACCTCACGCCCCGGGTGGTGCAGGCGGTCGCCGAGAGCGGTGTTCGGGAAGGCCTCGCAAACGTCTTCGTCGCGGGCTCGACCGCCGCCGTCACCACCATCGAGTACGAGCCCGGCGTGCTCTCAGATCTCTCCCGGGCGCTCTCGGTCATCGCCCCGGCCGATATCCCCTACGCCCACGATGCGGCGTGGGGCGACGGCAACGGCCGTTCGCACGTCAGGGCGGCGATCGTCGGCCCGTCGCTCTCGGTCCCGGTCATCGCCGGTGCGCTCGCGTGCGGCACCTGGCAGCAGATCGTCCTCTTAGAACTCGACGTGCGGTCGAGGCGCGAGCGCACGGTCTACGTCACCATCACGGGCTGAGACATTCGGCCCGATTGCCGCACGACGGGCAAAAGGGGTACGATGTTGCCGGCAACCCGGATTGTATCGCCCTGCTCCCGGTGTTAACCGGAATCGTTCGGGAAGAATGAGTGCTTTAATCGAGAGGTACCGTTTCGAGTTGAGATACCAGTTCCCAGATGCGGGTCCGTGCGTGGACCGGCATGTTCGGGTCGTTGCTGATCTCGTCGATCATGGAGATTGCGGTTGCGGCGCGAAGACCAATGCTCCTGGAGTCGTCCTGGAGAACCGATTTGGTCGAGTCTGCGACGCGCCGGATATTTCTTGGAATGGTAGAATCCTCACTGATATTCTGTAGCATCTGGATGCAGATCCGTATTGTTTCGTCTGGACTTGCCATTAGAATTACCCCTCTATTATTAATGGCATCCAGACATATATAAGTTCATTAAGGGAGTTCAACGAAATGACGGCTGATCAGGCTGACGAAGTCATGGCCGAGTATCTCCTCAAGGGAGGAAAGATGCTCGCTAAATCCTGTAAAGTCTGCGGTTACCCCCTCTTTGAGTATAAGGGGGAGACACAGTGCGTCGTCTGCCCGCTTGCTGCTTCAGAAGAACCTCTTCACGAACCGGAGCCGCCGGCACCGGCCCCGGAATCAGGGCGGTCACCGGCACCGGCCGCACGGGAGGAGCCGCAGGGCGAGGCTGCCGTGGAGATCGAGCGGACGATCGTCCACCTCTGCGAACGGATCAGGGGAGAACAGAGGCCCGACGAGTGCCTGACCCTGATGAAGGCGGTCGAGCGCGGCGCCAGAGCCCTCGCGAGACTGGGTCACCGGTAAGGTCTGCGGGCAAGATCCCATATCGCACGGGCGGTCTTTTCCCCGATCCCGTGCACCGCCGCCAGTTCCTCCGGTTCGGCATCGACGATCGCCTTGAGCGAGCCGAAGTGTTCGAGGAGGAGCCGGGCGCTTTTTAAACCGACGTTCGGAAACGCAGCGAGCGCGTACTCCTGCTCTTCACGAACCGAGCGGTAAGACTTCTTCGGGTGCACCTTCCGCTCCCCCCGCTCGCTCCCCTCCCGCTGTGCAAGGACGTAGAGCGTCTCGGCGGTGTCGTCCGCGTCCCGCGTGCGTATCAGCGCGACGCCCATATCGACCGTGATGGCCGCAAGCGTGCCCCGGATTGCGTTCGGGTGGATGTTTCGCACCGCATAGAGGTCGTCCTCTCCCTCGATGATCAGGACGGGACGCGGCACCGCATCGGCCATCGCCTTGATCTGTCCGAAGAGATCGCGCTCGACGAGGGTGTTCATGAAGTCCTGCACGGTCTTCCTCTCCACGAGGATGCGGTCGCCGACGGCGTAGTCGCCGACCTCGAGGCGCTCCAGCGCGATCGATGCCCCGAGTTCGTACAGGCGCCCGACGACCCTCGACGACGTCTCACGGTCGTCGACGGTGATTGCCGGCCCCGCCGGAGCAAACGAGAGGATGTCCGCCTGCCTGGTGGCGGACGGAACGGCCGGGGCGGGGATCGGGGCGGGAGCGGGTGCAGCGCTCATTCCTTTGATCCCCGTCACCATCGCCCGCTCCCGGCTCTGGCTCACGTACCGGAACGTCTCATCGGACGTGCCTTTCGTCACCAGCACGACGATCGTGCCGGTGCCGCTTCTCCCGGTCCGTCCTTTCCGCTGGATGCTCCGGATCTCCGAGGGGACGGCCTCGTAAAAGATCACCATATCCGTCGAGGGGACGTCGAGCCCCTCCTCGCCCACGGAGGTCGCGACCAGGCACCTGAACTCGCCCTCCCGGAACCGGGAGAGGCTCGCGATCTGCTCCTTCTGCGAGAGTCCCCGCTCCGCGTCCCGCGACGCCTGGCCGACGAACCGCTCGCAGGCGATGCCGGCAGCGGTGAGCGTATCCACGAGCGTCTGGACGGTGTCGCGGTAGGTGGCGAAGACGATGATCCGGCTCTCGGGGTGCGCCGCGAGCTGCGCCCGCACCAGTTCGCGGACGATTGAAGCCTTGGGGTGCAGTTCCTCCTTCCAGCCGGCGGCGGCCTCGACGAGGCTTATGTAGGCGGGGTCGGCGACGAGACGCTTGCTCGCCTTGCTCCCTGCGCTCGAGGCTCCTTCCGCGCCGAGCCGGGCGAGGTAGAGTTTGAGCGCCTCGCTCCCTTGCGTCTCGGCAAGCGATATGGCGTGCCGGAGCTTCATGCACTCGGCGTGCAGGGATGCCGCGATGAACGCCGATGGGTCGCGCGTCCGTATACGCTGCTGGATCTGGGCATTTAAGGCATTAAGCGCCTTCATCGAGAGTTTGTCGGGCTTCGGGACGCGGAAGTTGAGTTTCGCGAGCCGGCCAAGACGCGACTCCACGAGCCCCCGGAGGACGACGATCGCCGCCTGCAGTTCTTCGGGCAGGTAGACGTCGACGTACTGGATATCACGCTCGTGGATGTAGGGCCGGACATCTGCATCGGTATCCACCCTCGTCTCGACCGCCTCGATGTGCAGGTTGTCGCAGACCTCCTGCACCTTCATCTGGTCGCCCCCGGGCGAGGCGGTCATCGCAAGCAGCAGGGGGTCTTTTGCCGCGGTGCAGTAGTGCCCGGCAAGGAAGACGTAGGCGTAGTTCCCCACCGCCCGGTGGCACTCGTCCACGACCAGCAGCACGACGTCGGCGAGGCTGTACCTCCCCGCAAGGCAGTCGTTCTTGATCACCTGCGGGGTGGCGAAACAGATCCGGCACGCCTCCCAGGCCCGCGCCCGCTCCTCCGGGGAGTTGTCGCCGGTGAACATGGCAAAATCGGACTCATCCGGCCCGGAGCCGTCCCGGATGAGCAGGAACTGTTTGAAGAAACGGAGATGCTGCTCGACCAGGGGCTTTGTGGGCGCAAGCACGAGCACTCTCCCCCGGTGAGAATAGAGGCGGGACGCCGCGACGATGAGCGCGACGGCCGTCTTCCCGAGTCCCGTCGGGAGGACGACCATCGTGTTCGCATCAAGCGCCCGGAGCGCGATGGAGAGTTGATACTGCCGTTCCTCGATGCTTTCCGGCCGGATCAGCGGATGGGAGACGTAGTTCATGCCCTGATTTCACGCAGCGTGGTGGTGCCGGAGATGAGTGCGGAGAGGATCTCCGGCAGCCGCTCGATCGGTATGCGGACCTGCTCCATGCTGTCGCGGTCCCTCACAGTCACGGTGTTGTCCTCGAGCGTATCGTAGTCGACGGTGACGGCGAAGGGCGTCCCGATCTCGTCCTGTCTCCGGTAACGCCTGCCGATGGCGCCGGAGTCGTCGTACTGGGCGAGGATGCGGCACTGCGTGAGCCTCTCCGTGATCGTCTGTGCGACGGTATCGAGGCCGTCCCGGCTCATCAGCGGGAAGACGGCGACCTGGATCGGCGCGACCGCCGGCGGGAGCCGGAGCACTTTCCGGATCTCGCCCTCGACCTCTTCCTCGGCGTAGCTGTGCTCCAGCGCAACGTAGATCATCCTATCGATGCCGTAGGACGGCTCGATGACGTGGGGCATCACCTCTTCGCCGCGGACTTCCGCCTCCTCTTCCCGGACCTGGTAGAGGTCGGCGGGGATGAAGAACTCCTCGCCGTCGACGGTGACCCGCGCGCCGTCCTCTCCCGGATCGGATGCGGCGAGAGCGTCCGCGATTGCCTTCGCCTTGCCGCGGTACCGCGGGCCGAGCACGCCCATGTCGGCCACGATCCGCCGCTTTACAACCCTTTTGGGCTCGTCGTAGGGTATGAAGACCGTCATCGAGGTGCCGGAATGCCCGGCATGCGAGCGCAGGTCGTAGTTGGTGCGGTCGGCGATGCCGACGATCTCCACCCACCCGAACCGGCCGGAGTAGACCTCGGCGTCCCAGCAGTCGGCCGCGTAGTGCGCCCGCTCGTCGGTAAGGTGCTGACGGAACCGGAGTTTTGCCGGATCGACACCGATGGCGGTCAGGATCCGGTGCGTGAGCGCGATGTAGTAGGCGACGTACTCGTTCGCGATAACCCCCTCGTCCACGGCGGCACGCATCGTGATTGCGGCCGGCTCCCGGCCGTCGAGCTGCCGCGCGATGGTGAGGAGAGGAGCCGTGTAGTCCGCGTAGCGGTGGAAGGCAGGGTGATCCTTACACTCCGGATGGACGAAGATCTCGGCCTCCGCCTGGGAGAACTCCCGCAGCCGGATCATGCCCTGGCGGGGGGAGATCTCGTTTCTGTAGGATTTCCCGATCTGGACGGCACCGAAGGGGAGTTTGTCGCGGTAAAATCGCAGGAGCCGGGAGAAGTCGGTGAAGATACCCTGGGCGGTCTCGGGGCGCAGGTAGCCCTTCCGTTGCGAGCCGGGGCCGATTGTCGTCTGAAACATAAGGTTGAACGCAAAGACGCCTGCTTCGCCCAGGGGTTCCTTGCATGACGGGCAGGGGAGTTCATAGAGCGCCGCCTGGAGCGCCTCCGCCGAGAGCGTGCCCGCGTTCTCGATGCCGTTCTCCTCCGCGATGTGATCGGCGCGGAGGTACTCGCCGCAGTGCGGGCACTGCACCATCTTGTCGGCGAACTCTTTCACATGGCCGGATGCGACGAAGATCGCTTCGTTTCCGACGGTGGGGCATTCGATCTCGTAGTAGCCTTCCTGGAAGACGTAGAACGACCGCCAGAGATTCTCGACGTTTCGCTTCAGCATCGCTCCGAGCGGGCCGTAATCGATGAACCCGGCAATCGACCCGTATATCTCGGATGAGGGCCAGACGAAACCTCGTCTTCTGGCTACTTCCATGACTTTTTCGTAAATATCGCTCGTCTCGGCCATAGTCTTGCAGTACAGTTGAGCGGCGGTGCTAATAAAGAATAGTCCTCGCCTCGCGCGGGATCACGATCCTTCGAGAAATGAGCAGTGTGACAAAGTTTTTTTTCACGGCGAGGAATATCCCGGAAGATATGGTTACATCCGCAGAAACGATCCTTCTGTTTTGAGAGTTTATATGGTAAACTTTAAATGTTAGCGGTTGTAATGTAGGGAACGTTACGCCCCGGTCGGGGGAGAATCTTTATATACAGGGTCGCCATGGGTGACCCTCAGAACCAGACGGTGGAATACAGAACTGAGAGAGACGGACATGGCAGAAGATACCCGCAAGCAGCAGCTCCTCGAGCTGTTCACGACCATCACGAACAAGAAGACGATCGTCGAACCGATGAGAAAGGTTCACGGTACGCTCCGGGATCGCGACGCTGTGGAGCGCGAGATTGCCCTGATCATGCGGGAGATCCTCGATCGGGGGTATTTCAAGACCAAACTCGCCCCGCGGCAGCTCGCGAAGCTCGTGGTTGCGTACTACGACGGCAAGAACGACACCGAAATCGCGAGGGCGCTCGGCGATGAGAAGCTGAGCAAGACCGTGGCACGTGCCCGGGTCCGCCTCAAACTCTTCAGGGAGCTCGATTTCAAGATGCCGTTCGATCAGGCGGATATGGCGGAACTTCTTGATTCGGGGAAGACCATGAAGGAGATCAGCGAGGAACTCGATATAAGTCCCTCGACGCTTCGTGAGTACCGTCACGTGATCGACCAGCAGAGAGACACCACCCTCGACCCGTTCCTGGAACGGATCAGGGACGTCATGGAGGACCGCGACCTCTCCGAGATGATGACGCGCGGTGTCGTGAACGACGGCCTTAGCGAAGCAATCGACATCACCGAAGCGATCGACATGGGGGAGTTCTGAACCCCCGTCCATTCTCATAATCCACTGAACACTTTTTTAGTATTACGAATCGATCTCTTCTCCATGAGGTTGA
>NZ_JMIO01000027.1 GCF_000691865.1 Methanoculleus sp. MH98A
GGCAATCTTCTTCGTATCGAGGTCGTAGCCGATCGTCCTGAGGTGCCGCGAGAACGCGTCGGCGAGGGGGTACCCGACGTATCCGAGGCCGACGACGCAGACTGTTGTATCTTTGAGTGATTCCTGAACCATAGTGACGAGCTCCCGCGAGTATCAGTAGTGTAGAATATTCTCCTGTGTCATACTTGAACGCTACGATTTTTCACGGGGTTACGATAGGGGGTTCAAGTGGAATTTACATAATATGAGGCCTTATCGAGGAAAAGCAGTCTGATTGGGGAGATTTCATGGGATAGATCGTCCAGCGACCGATGGCCTCCCCGTCCGGCGCGCAGGGTAGCGGGCCGGGGAGGAGTCAGGCTCCAGACCGGGCAGGGGGGGCACCCGGTTCAGAATCTCCGAACTCCACTCAAAACCAGAGTCTCCGGGTTGCCCTGAGAGCATCGTTACGCCCGCTCCCGGAACCAGGCCACCGCCTGCCGGAGCCCCTCCTCGACCGGGTACCGGGGATCATACCCGAACGCCTCCCGGGCCCGGGTGATGTCGGCGAGCGAGTCCCGGATGTCGCCCGCACGTGGCGCCTCGTAGATGGGATCGCACCGGGTGCCGATGATATCCATAAGGGTGGATGCAAGCTGGTTGAGGCTGATCCGGCGGCCGCAGGCGATGTTAAAGGCCCCCCGGACGTCGCTCTCCATCGCCCTGATGTTCGCCTGGACCACGTCGGCGACGAAGGTGAAGTCCCGGGTCTGCTCCCCGTCGCCGTAGATGATCGGGGGCTTCCCATCGAGCAGCCGGGTGACGAACTTCGGGATCACCGCCGCGTACTCGGACTTGGGGTCCTGGCGGGGGCCGTAGACGTTGAAGTAGCGGAGGAAGACCGTCCTGATACCATAAAGGTCCGAGAAGACCTTCCCGTAGCACTCGTCCGCAAACTTCGTGACCGCGTAGGGGGAGAGCGGGTTCGGGATCATGCCCTCGTGCTTGGGGAGGACCGGGGTGTCGCCGTAGACCGAGGAGGAGGAGGCAGCGACGACGGCGGGAACCCCGCAGTCCTTCGCCGCCACGAGCACGCTCACCGTGCCGGTCACGTTCGCCTCGTTCGAGGCGAGGGGGTCCTTCACCGACCGGGGCACGGAGGGGATGGCCGCCTGGTGGAAGATGCCGTCCGCGCCCGGGAACGTATCCATGAGCAGGTCGAGGTCGGTGATGCTCCCCTCGATGAAGTTCACCCGGGGATGATCGAGGAGGTGCTCGATGTTTTCCCGCCGCCCGGTGGCGAGGTTGTCGATGATGACGACGTCGTGATTTTGTGCCAGGGTGTCGGCAAGGTTCGAGCCGATGAAGCCGGCACCGCCGGTGACGATGTAGCGCATGAAGAGTTTATGGCGGTGGGGCGGTTTAGGGGTTTCTGAATGGTGCTGGTGGGATAACCGATCTGGCCCCAGAGTTCCGCGTCGTAATGATCGATAAGTTGTTGGGGTCTTCGGTCCCTTTTGTTCGGATCTTGGTTCGATCTAGGGTCAACCCTATCTTTCGGAGGTTCTGTTATAACACTCTTGGATAGTCACAAAATCGAGTTAAACCTCCCTATTACGCATCAAAGTGCAGCACAAAGGGTAGCGTAACGAAATTCCTGTAAAATTAAATTGGCCCTTAATCCAACCTAGATTTGGCAAAAGGAGAAACAGGGCCATGAATCCCTTAGCGCTTATCGCAGATTATATTGCCGAAGTGGTATTCCGCAGAATGTCACTCCCTGGTATGGCGAGACGATCCTCCAGAAACCGCAGTTCCGGGAGTTCCCCTTCGAGACCCAGGTCTTTGGACGCTATACCCGGGTGGAGAAGGCCCTGGTGAATGCAATCGTTGAGTCGTATCTCCAGGGTTTTTAGTCGAGAAAATCTCTGATTTTCGCTGGGTCTCAACGAGAAAAATCCAGGAGATCGTCGGTCATCTGGGGATCGACCAACTCTCTCCAGCCTCGGTCTCCCGGATGGCCAAAGACTTCGACGATCAGGTTCAGGTATTCCTCCTGCGATCGATCGAATAGGCGCTCCCATACCTCTTTGTGAATTTCTCCTACTACAAAATGCAGGACGGAGCACAGTACGTCACTAAGGCGGTTCTCGTGGTCGCCGGGGTGCGAGAAGACGGGTGCCGAGAGATCTTGGGAGCGAGAGTCACGGAGTGTGAGAATGAAGAGCTCTGGTCGGGAGTGTTCGAAGACCTCACAGAACGAGGACTCACCGGCATCCAGAAGGCAGCTTCAGCCGCCTTCCTCGGTGGATCTGGCAGATGTGTTCAGTCTACTGTACCTGGGCAGTACTGAGAAATATTCCCCGGAAGCACCAGAAGGAGGTTGTAGAGAGCCTGAAGGAGGCCTATGGAAGTGAACAAGGACTTCAGGATCTCTCCGACGACCTGAATTGGCATTGGAGGCGGATCCGAACCACCAACATGATGAAACGGGTTAATGAGGAGTTAAAACGAAGGATCAAGGTCGTAGGCGTGTCCCCAAATGAGGAATCCCTCCTCCAGAGGGTCGGATCATCCTGATGGACATCAAAGAGGAGTGGGTCACCGGCAGAAGGTATTTGACGGCGCAGAAAGAATGATCAGGCAAGGAAACCGGACGCAAGCAAATTACAGAAAATCTGAGACGTTACCCATGTGCTTAACTCACCGGGAGGTCAGGGGGCACGGATGGAATGGCTGCCTAGTGGAAGATGCCGTCCGCGCCCGGGAACGTGTCCATGATGCTTTATCCTGAAGTATTGGTAGAATTGTTAAGTACATAGACAGTCCAGTGACACTCATTAGAAACGTTGTTTAGGGGATAATAGTAATCTTCAATAAAGCTAAAATAATCCTCAAAATTTATGTTCGAGACATAGTTTGGATTTGATGGACTCCATTCTATTCTTTTGCTTTGATTGATCGGTATTACAATCGAATTTGTTGAAGAAGAATCTATGATATATTTTGGAGGGGTTGACTTTAAGTCCTGTAAAAACTCATCCATCATGGATTGTTTTGCATATCCATGTGTGAAAAGTGGGTATTGATATACATATCGAGTCGGTGCATTGCGATTCGACATAACATTGAGGCTCGTTTCAGCACCCCAGAATAAAACTGTATCAGAAACAAGACTATTTTCTTTGATATATGACACTATTTCATGTTCATCGTGATTCTGGGAGTAAATATTACCTGCAACACTAAAGGATGTAGTTATAAAAAAGTAAAGTACCATAGGAAGAAGTATCACAATTACTAATATTTTTACTCCATCTAAGCAGTAATTCATCAATTTTATCTTGTATTCCGACTTGAAACACTTGAAGATATACCAGATCAAAGTTGCAAATAGTATGCTGAGGACAGGGAGTAAAGTCATATAATAATGGCCATAATTCCTCCCTCCACTAGAGGCAAGAATTAGGTCCAATGGAAACAATATTCCTGAAAATATTATTAATGGATAATTTTTTATGAAATCTCGCATGGATTTAGTATTACAGTGTGCTGCCGTGATAGTTAAGGTGAGAATCCACGCGCCAATCACGAACATGATTCCGTAAATTAAATCAAACGCATAATAAATTGATTTTAGTTTTAGATATATGGGGGTAGATGAATATATGAGGTTATAGCGTATGTATTGATCAATGAAATCATATGCCACACCATTTGTTATAAAATATACTAAAAAAACGAATAAAGGTAAAATCCCGCCTATAATCAGAATAACTGTTGATTTGAGGGGATAATAATAGTCTTTTATAGTTATCCCTTTTAATCCAGAAAATATTATTGCAGCGATAGCGATGCCTAGTATATTTGGTTTTAATGCCACACATAGCCCGATGAATATTCCTACCAAAAACATATATTTTAGGGAGTTCCGCCTTTCTGATAATAAAAAGAATAATATGGCGAGAAACTGGAAAAGCAGTGCATACATCTCGGTTAAATTTCCCCCTTCGATTAAAATATGGAGATTCAATAACCAAAAAAAAGTACCGGCTATTGCAGGGATCTTACCAAAAGAGAGTTTCAATAGATGTAATGAAACCAGTGCAGAAAGGGAAATAAAAATAAATTGGATTGCCCACAAACCATAATGGGAGTGAAATCCTAGTAATATTCCGAAAGCGTTAATGTAATAAAGAAGTGGACCTTTGTGATCCCAAACATCTAGATAAGGAAGCCTTCCATCAAGTATCTGCTCTCCAACATAGATGAATACGCCTGAGTCCCGGCCTGGCATATCGTAACCCAATGGCAAATAGGGAGATAATACGAAAAGCGTCCCTATAAATGCTATAAGTATTAATATTTTATCAGAGATTGGGTTAAAGTCTCTTTTCATGAGATATTCTATTAGTCAGACATATATATGAGGATTATGATTAACCCGTTTCTCTCGCCACGCATTTGCTCCGTCTTGCCCTGCGTTCTTCCTTCTTGAGAGCTGCCACTCGGCAGCTTGCGCTTGAAGAGTGAGGAGTTGCCTGGGATTGAAATCCATACAGGAGAAGGTGTTTTGACCCGTACTCTGGCAACCGTCGTGACCATGAGATGTCCTGCTTCAAACGTCCGCTTCAGCACAGCGAACG
This sequence comes from Methanoculleus sp. MH98A, assembly GCF_000691865.1. GTDB lineage: Archaea > Halobacteriota > Methanomicrobia > Methanomicrobiales > Methanoculleaceae > Methanoculleus. Next base: position 4,626 of record NZ_JMIO01000027.1, read on the forward strand.
GTCGTTCCGCCAGTGATTGGGTTCTGCTGATGGCCTTGTTCCACCGATTCTCCTTGATCGACAGAGGATGACCGCGGGTCGCCCGGTGGATAGTCTTGTCCATGGATTCTCAGGATGCCCCAGGAAATGGCGGAACGAGATCCGGTCTGTCGCCTGACGCTTCAGTTCGGGATCCGACAGGCCATACCACTGCTGAAGCACCAGCAGCCGGATCATGAGAACGACATCATAGTTCAGGCGACCGCCTCGGCCCTCGGTGTTCGTGTAGAGATCGGCAAGGAGAGGGCGAAAGGCACCCCAGTCGATCAGACCGCTGATCTCACCCAGACGATCACCCAGAGCAGCAAGGGTGGCATATCGTGCCGAATCGCGAAATTGGTAAATGTTCTCATGGGAAATACTTCGATTCGTGATATAAAGTACTTTGGATTAAACGGGGTTTTTCGAAAATCCCTTATATATGTTCATCTAAACCGCTATGTGGATGTTTGCATTATCGGAGGGGGCCTTTCAGGACTAACTGCCGCCCAAACGCTCTCCGATACATCTAAAGTCACGATATTCGAGAGCAGGCCTTTCCTCGGTGGCTGCCTGGCCTCTTATAATCGAGAGGACTACTGGATTGAGCACTATTACCACCACTGCTTCGTCAGTGATGAACATCTGTTCTCTCTCCTCAGGGAACTCGGTCTTTCAGACTGCCTCGAATGGCTCAACGGCTCTACCGGATATTGCGTGGATGGAGCGATCCATCCGCTGACAAGCCCGATCGAGATCCTCCGCTATCCCCACCTCTCGTTCACCGACAAGGTACGTCTTGGTCTTCTTACACTACGAGCGAAGAGTCTTGACCTCGGGCCCCTGGATAGGGTTCCCGCGGTTGAATACATCAGAGAACACCTCGGCGAGAGGATCTATACTTCCTTCTTTGAGCCCCTCCTCCGGAGCAAGTTCGGGGACCGGCGTAACGAAGTCTCGGCTGCTTGGCTCATCTCCAGGATCGCCATCAGGTCTGACCGCGGTGTTGAGGGGGAGCGGCTCGGATACCTGAACGGCGGCTGGCACCTGGTTGTCGATGAGATGGAACGGCGTCTGCTCAACAACGGGTGTACCATTGAGAAAGGAATCCCAACAACCTCGATAGAAAGAGTGGGAGAAAAATGGCTCGTCAATGGCAGGGCCTTCGATACGGTTCTCGCCACCATACCCCCCCAGGAGGTCGCACGTCTCAGCGGGATAGGAGAGTTCACCGCGGTGCCGTACCAGGGTGCGGCCTGCATGACCATCGGACTCGACCGGGACGTTACTGATGGCATTTACTGGTTGAATATGAAGGATACGGCCCCATATGGGGCTGTTGTGGCCCACACGAATTTCGTGCCCCGTGAGCGGTATGGTGAGGATATCGTCTATCTCGCCTCCTATTTTGGGGAAAAACCAGCACCCAGCTTGAAGGAAACGATGCTCTCTGATTTCTGCCGCCGGTTCTCGGTCCCTGAGAGTGCGATTCACTGGAGCGAACTTGCGGTGGAGCATTTTGCCGGCCCTGTCTACACCACTGGCTTTGCTGATCTTATCCCTGCATACGAGAAGCATGGGCTGTCCCTCGCCGGAATGTTCTCCCCTCCAAACTATCCCGAACGTTCCATGGAGGGATCGATCATCGCCGGCCAAGAAGCGGCCAGGAAGATCATGGAGAGGAACCATGGCTGAAGACGGCGTCTCGGTGATCTTGCCGGTCTTCAATGACCGGTTCGCCCTTGAACGAGCGATTCCTGAATCTGTCGCTGCACTCTCTGAAATCACCGACGCTTTTGAGGTGATCGTCGCGGAGGACGGGAGCACTGATGGAAGCGCTGAGTTCATCCAGGCATGGCACGAGAAAGATCCCCGCGTCAGGCTCCTCCATGCCGACGAGCGCCTCGGCCGGGGCAGGGCTCTGAACCGCGCTATTAAGGCCGCATCTCATCGTATTGTCTGTTATTATGATGTCGACCTCGCGACTGACCTCGCCCACCTGCCTGAACTCGTTGGGGCGATCCGGGATGGCGCTGATATCGCCACAGGATCCCGGCTAATGCCGGATTCAAGGATCGTCCGGAGCGGTGGGCGGGAGATCGCAAGCCGCGGCTACAACCTTCTTGTGCGCGTTTTCCTTGGAAGCAGGCTCCATGACCACCAGTGTGGTTTCAAGGCGTTCAGAAAAGAGCGGATCCTCAATCTGATCCCTGAAATTCAGGCCACACACTGGTTCTGGGATACTGAGGTTCTGGTTCGGGGGCAGCGAAAGGGCTATCACGTGGCTGAGTTCCCGGTGGTCTGGCGACAGGGACCTGGTACAACCGTGCGTTTTAAGGATGTCTTTTCGATGGGGTCACAGATTATCGGGCTCTGGTGGCAGTTGCATGTGGCGAAAAGTTAGTGCGATCCTCATCCCGTCCCTGGTTGCGTTCGGAATTCTGGCGTATATGCTATGGCGGGTCTGGGATGACCTCATGGTCACCATCGCCCATATTCATCCCCTGTATCTGGCCTTCGCCGTCCTCATCTGCGCCCTTGCATGGGTTATGCGGGGATGGCGATACCAGGCGATCCTTGGCGGGCTCACCGTCCGGCTCGGCCTTACCTTCTCCACGGCCTGCATCCTCCTCTCCCAGACCGCAAACCTTATTGTCCCTGCTCGCCTTGGCGATTTGGTCCGGATCTTCATCCTTAAACACGAAGGTTTGGCAACCTACTCGCAGGGCGTCTCGTCCCTTATCGTCGAGCGGATATTTGACGTGGTGACAATTGCTCTTCTTGGTCTGCTTGCGCTTCCTTTCGTTATCGCAACACCAGAATGGTTTCTGCCTCTTATCGTCATCCCGATCGTTGGAGGGGCCGCCTTTGCTATCTTCTTGCTCTTGACGGGTAACCGTCACTCTGAAAACAAATATCTCGGCATTTTCTATAGCATGCTCACAGAGGTCAGGGCAGCCTCCCTGAGCATGAGGAGCGCCTTTGTGCTTGGGTCGTCCTCAATCGGGATCTGGCTTATGGATGTACTGGTCTGCGCCGTTATTGTCATGATGTTTGACGAGAGCCTCCCCTTCATGGTCATCATGCTCGCCATCGTCATCGGGAATCTGGTCAAAGCGGTCCCGATCACACCCGGCGGCGTTGGAACCTACGAGTTTGCCCTTGTCATCACCTTTGAACTCGCCGGGATGGCCCCGGCGACTGCAACAGTGATCGCCGTCATTGACCACCTGGTCAAGAATCTGGTCACCCTTGCCGGTGGGATTGTGTCCCTCTATTACTTTGGTGACTGGTCGGTGAGTCTGATGAAGCACTCGTTCTGGAGCGGTCTTTCCAAGGAGGAGTTAAGTGAGTCCTGAGGCAAGTTGAGATTGTTACACCAAATGTATTGTATAAATCCAGTTTAATGGGTCTCTGGATAATTTCCGAGTAAGTATTGAACGTCGAGATTGGGCGATCTGAGGAAGGGGAGAAATTGGAGACTGCCAGCCCGATAGCAGAAGTCGTGCCGTTTCGTGCACGACCACGTCTGATTTACCCCCTGCGGGCCAGTACAAATAAAATCTGTCGAACTATGTACGACAGGGGGATCTGGTATCTTCTCCGGCGAATTCAGGAATGAGAGATCCTCCCTTCCCGACACCATCCCATAGATCTCCCTGCCATGCCAGATGCCCGGTTCAGGCACCTCCCCCGCAGGGATCACCCTTAATTGGGGGAACCGCCGGGTTCCGCACCCACCCGCCTACCTCCATCAGGTAGTACGCCCCGCCCTGCATCTGCTTGTAGAACGTATATTCGCTTGCGAAACCGGCCGAGATCAGGTTCGCCATCACGAGCGTCTCCATCCCGGGGTTGATGGTCACATGCCCGTAGCCAGGCGGGATGAGGACGAACTCCCCCGCCTTTGCCATGAAAGCGACGACATCACGGAGATCGCTTCGCTGGAGGAGGTAGAGCGCCTCCCCCGCGAGAACTTGGTAGAGTTCGGGATAGCCGATGCCTGACGGGCTGAGCGGGTGATAGTGCCCTTTGGTCTTGACATACTCCCCGCGCACAGTTCCCGGAGGAATGACAGTAATGTCGAACCGCAGACTCTGCTCGTTGAGGTACGCACGATCCTCCGCAGTGAAGGCGAGGTCGCGGTACATGAAATACAGGGGCGTGTCGCCGGACTGGTCCGGGTTGGCCAGCACGCAATGCATATCGTTGAGGGTCCGGACGGAGGGTTCAGGAAGGATACTGGACCAGTAGCACTGGGCTTGGGGTGGTCGAGGAGGTGCTCGATGTTTTCCCGCCGCCCGGTGACGAGGTTGTCGGTGATGACGACGTCGTGATTTTGTGCCGGGGTGTCCGCAAGGTTCGAGCCGATGAAGCCAGCCCCGCCGGTGACGATGGAGCGCATGAAGAGATTCTGATGATGGGCGGTTTAGGTGTTCTCTACTCGGATAAGGCTCACACGGTGCTGTTTACTCATCTATGGGGATGTGGGGATCAATGGTTCGGCCCCTACAACGTACAATACACACACCCCTCCCGCACCCCGTCATTCCTCCGGAGCATCCCCGTCACGTCCACGATGATCGGTTTTCCGTTGCAGATCTCAAGGACCTTCTCCAGCGTCAGCGCCGCAAACACCCCGTGCGGAGAATTCACGATAATACAGTCCACCGGCCCCTCGAGCCCCTGGAGCGACGCGACCGGCTTCGCCCCGAACCGCTCGATCTCGGCGGGCCCGAGGAGCGGATCATAGCCATACACATCGATATCGAACTCCCTGAGCTCGTGGACCATCTCCCCGGCCGGGCTCTCCCGGGTGTCCGGAACGTTCTCTTTGTAGGTCAGGCCCAGGATGAGGACCTTCGAGTCCCGGATCACCTTGCCGGCCCGGTTCAACTCCTTGATCGCGATATCGGCGACGTGCTTGGGCATGGCATCGTTGATCGCGCGGCCGGCCAGGATCACCTGCGGGTGGTAGCCGAGCTCCTCGGCCTTGTAGACCAGGTAGTAGGGGTCGACCGGGATGCAGTGGCCGCCGACGAGGCCGGGGCGGTAGTTGTGGAAGTTCCACTTCGTCCCGGCGGCCTCGAGCACCGCCTTCGTGTCAAGCCCCATCTTCCTGAAGATGATCGAGAGCTCGTTCACGAGAGCGATGTTGATGTCCCGCTGGACGTTCTCGATCACCTTCGCCGCCTCGGCGGTCCGGATGTCGCGGGCGACGTAGACGTTGGTCACGAGGCCGTAGAGGGCGGCGAGGCGCTCGGTGGTCGCCGGGTCCATGCCGGCGACGATCTTCGTGATCTTCTCCAGCGTGTGGTCGACGTCGCCCGGGTTGATCCGCTCGGGGGAGTAGCCGACGAAGAAGTCCTTCCCGCAGGTCCTGCCGGAGGCCTCTTCAAGGGTCGGTACCATGATCTCCTCGGTGAGGCCGGGGTAGACGGTCGACTCAAGGACCACGATCGCGCCGTCCTTGAGGTTCCGGCCGACGGTCTCGGCGGCCGAGACGACGTAGGAGATGTCGGGGTCTTTCGCCTTCGTCACCGGGGTGGGGACGGCGATGATCACGACGTCGGCCTCACGGATCCTGGCGGGGTCCGTGGTGGCGATGACGTTGTTGCCCGGTTCGGCGTTGATCCGGGCAATCTTCTTCGTATCGAGGTCGTAGCCGATCGTCCTGAGGTGCCGCGAGAACGCGTCGGCGAGGGGGTACCCGACGTATCCGAGGCCGACGACGCAGACTGTTGTATCTTTGAGTGATTCCTGAACCATAGTGACGAGCTCCCGCGAGTATCAGTAGTGTAGAATATTCTCCTGTGTCATACTTGAACGCTACGATTTTTCACGGGGTTACGAT
>NZ_JMIO01000028.1 GCF_000691865.1 Methanoculleus sp. MH98A
CGGGTGGAGATTGTCTTTGTCGATCCCGACCTCTGGTCGAAAGGGTGGAATATCTACGAGACACGATTGGATAAGGCGTGGAGTCTTACCGACTGCATCTCCTTTGCGGTCATGAAGGAACGGGGCCTCTCCGATGCCCTGACAGGTGACCGGCATTTTGTCCAAGCCGGATACCACGCCCTGCTCGCTGAAGACCGGGAATGATCGGGATTGTGCCGTCCCGACACAGGGATAGACTACATCGCCGAGAACAATAGCCGGGAGTTCAAGGAGCGCGAATCCCACCTCCAGCCGTACCCCTTAATTACCGGCCGCCCCAAAGATCAACCTACGACCTATGGCTCCCGCTGCACTCAAAGATCATAAAACAGCCCTCACCGCCGCCGCCCTGCTCATCTTCATGATCGTGGCGGTGCTCCTCCGCGCAATCCCCCACGCAACCCTCGTCGACGGCTCGTTCACCAGCCTCATCGGCGCCGACGCCTGGTACAATCTCCGCCAGGTCGAGGTGATCGCGGCGAACTACCCCGGCTACGCCTGGTTCGACCCCATGACTGCCTACCCGGGGGGTAAAGAAGTCGCGTGGGGACCGCTCTTCCCGTTCGTCACCGCCACCCTCTGCATCATCGCCGGGGCGGCCGCCCGGCCCGAGATCGTGTACGTCGCCGCATGGGTCCCCCCGCTCCTCGCGGCCGCCGTCGTCCCGGTCGTCTACCTCACCGGAAAGACCCTCGCCGACAGGACGACCGGGCTCGTCGCCGCCGGGCTCATCGCGGTCGTCTCGGCCTCGTTCTTCGCCCGTTCGATCTTCGGGTTCGTCGACCACCACGTTGCGGAGACGCTCTTCTCCACCCTCTTCTGCCTCGCCTACATCGCCGCGCTCGCGTACGCCGCCCGGCACCCGGTAACGCTACGGGACACAAAGACCCTCCTCCCCGTCGCGCTCCTCGCCCTCGGCGCCGGGTTCGCCTACCTCCTCGGCCTCCTCGTCATGCCGACGATCATCCTCTTCGCGCTCATCGCCGGGGTCTTCACGGTCATCCAGGCCGTAAGGAACCACCTCGACGGCACCGGGCCGGAAGGACTCCTCCTCGTCAACGCCGTCACGTTCGCCGTACCGGCGGCCTTCCTGCCCATATCCGGGTTCATGGTCGACTCCATGTCGCTCTCACTCTACTCCGTCGCCCACGTCTACGCCTACCTCCTCCTGATCGCCGCGACCGCCCTCCTCGCCGGCATCTCGCTGGCGCTCAAAGGAAAGCAAAACGAGTACCTCGCCGCCCTTGCCGCGCTCGGAGTTGCCGGCATCGCCTTCCTCACGCTCACCGATATCGGGAAGGTGATGATGAGCGGTCTTACGGCGTTCTTCGGCCAGAACATGTCGGCCACCGCCATCCGGGAGATGGGGGCCTGGGATCTCTCCCTCGCGTGGCAGAGCTTCAACGTCGGCCTCCTCCTCATCCCCGCCGGGCTCGTCCTCCTCGCCCTCAGGCTCCGGCGCGAGAACCGCCCCGAACTCCTCTTTACAATCGTCTGGTCGGTCGTCATCCTCATCGCGACCATCCAGCACCTGCGGTTCGAGTACTATCTCGCCGTGAACCTCGCCCTCCTTGCGGCGGTCGTCGTCGCGTGGGCGCTCGACTACGGGCTCGAGAAGACCATTGCGTTCTTCCGTGAGCCAGAGAGCAAAAAGAAGAAGAAAACGCTTCCCGCCGCCGAGGTCGCCGCCGTCGGGATCGCCGTCCTCCTCACCGTGGCTCTTGTCGGCGCATCGGCCTCGGAAAACATCGGCTACGCGCAGAACGGCGTCCCCCGCACCATGCTCGCCGAGGACTGGCGTAGCGCCCTCGAGTGGATGGGCGAAAACACCCCCGGCCCCGGCGTCGATTACTACGCCATCTACGAGAAGGATGGCTTCGCCTATCCCGAGAACTCCTACAGCGTCATGTCCTGGTGGGACTACGGCCACTGGATCACCTTCATCGCCCAGCGGGTCCCGGTCACCAACCCCTTCCAGGACAACGTCCGCAGCGCCAGCGGGTTCTTCCTCGCGACGAACGAAGAGAAGGCCGACGCGGCCGGCTCCCGCTACATCGTCACCGACGGCAGGATGGCCGCCGACGGCTTCCCGTCCATCGCCTATTGGCACGAAACGACCGCACCGGTCGATCCGTACGCAATGGGGCTTTTAGTGGCGGTCCCGGGAAGAGGGGACACCTACAGCATCGAATCGTTCTACAAGGCGGCCTACTACGAGACAATGGTGGTACGGCTCCAGGCCTTTGACGGGACGCGCGTAGAGCCCGAAGAAGTCCTCTACGTCGAGTATGACACCAGATCCGTCCCGGAGACCGGGTATCCGCTCCTCACCGGGAGCAAAGAGATGAGCCCGGCCGAGGCGCAGGCGGCGGCCGACGCCTACACGGGAACGGGGAAGGCCGCGGTCTTCGGGATTGATACCGCGAGCCCGGCCGGGACCGTCCCGGCGCTCACGCACTACCGGCTCGTCTACGAGTCCTCGCCGGACCCCGCGACGAGCGTCAAGATCTTCGAGCGCGTCGAGGGCGCCGTGATCCCGGGCGAGGGCGTCATCGAGGTCACGGTCGCCACCAACACCGGCCGGGAGTTCGTCTACCGGCAGACAAGCGAGAACGGGACGTTCGTCGTCCCCTACTCCACAACCGGCAACCCCTACGACGTGAAGACGGTCGGAGGCTACCGGATCGGGAACGAAGAGATCACGGTGACCGAGGAGGCCGTGAGAGGGGGCGCGTAGCCCCCCGGACGGAGAGGAGCCTATGCACCGCGGTGGCGTTCGTCGCGACAGCGAGGAGGACGAGCGCCGGGAGGACGAGACCCGTCACCAGCCCGACGATGACGACCGCGATCCGCTCCGGCCGGGCGAAAAGCCCGGCCCGGCACTCGACCCCGAGCCCCTCGGCCCGGGCCCGGGCGTAGCTGACCATCAGCGAGCCGATAGCGGCGAAGAACGCGGCCTCGACGCCCCAGGGCGTCCCCGCCCCCGCGTAATAGACGACGAGCCCCCCGTAGACCGCAGCCTCGGCGTAGCGGTCCAGGAACGAGTCGAAGAACGCGCCATAGAGTGAAGCGGCCCCGGTCGCGCGGGCGAGTGCCCCGTCGAGGGCGTCGAAGACGCAGGATGCGGCGACGACGAGCCCGGCAAAGAAGAACGATCCGGCGGCGCAGAGGACCCCCGCGGCCGCCATCCCGAGAAACCCGAGCGCCGTGAGGGTGTTCGGGGTCGCCCCCGTCCGGGCGATGAGGGCCGCGACTCGCGTGAGCGCACCGTTCACCCGTCCCCGGAGGTGCTCCTCGATCACCGGCCCGTCACCCCGGAGTGATGACTCGTGACCGCCGTCGGCCCTACCATGGCAGGGGATCGTCGCTCCCGGGAGATAAGGGTGTCTCTCCCGGCGGCACCATAATGATTATATCTATAATTATTATATCTATAATCATTATGAGGTTCTACGGCAGGGAGCGGGAACTCCAGTTGATGGAGCACCTCTACGCCCGAACCCCCTCCTTTCTCGTCGTCACCGGCAGGCGAAGGGTCGGCAAGACCGAGCTCATCAAGGAGTTCTGCAAAGGAAAACCGGCCCTCTATTTCTACGTGGACGCAAACAAGAGCATCGAAGCCCTCATGGAGGAGTTCGGAAGGCTGACGGCAGAGGCGCTCAACCTCCCGGGCTACATCAGGACCGACACCCCGGAGACGTTCCTTGAATTCCTCTTCTCCTACGATCGGCCCCTGGTCGTCGTTTTCGACGAATTCCAGCGGTTCCTGAAGGTCCACCCCTCGTTCATCTCCCAGATGCAGCGGTTCTGGGACCTCACAGGGCGGGACTCGCACCTCTTCGTCATCGTCTCCGGCTCGTCGGTCGGAATGATCCGGGAGATCTTCCTTGAAGGAAACGCCCCGCTCTTCCGGCGTGCCGACAACATCCTGACGCTTCGCCCGTTCGGCCCCCGGGAATGCCTCGCCATCCTCGAAGACCTGGGGGTGCGGGACCCGGCAGAGCGGCTCGACCTTTACCTCCTCTTCGGCGGGACGATATACTACTACACGTTCCTTGAAAAGTACGGGTGTACCGACCTTGAAAGCGCTCTCGACCGGCTTGTCCTCGATGAACTCGCTCCACTCCGCCGGGAGATGAGCGATGTCGTGGTCGAAGAGTTCGGGCGGGAGCATGCGACCTACTACGAGATCCTCGCTGCCATCGCCGGGGGGAAGAGATCCCAGAAGGAGATCGCCGACGTTGTCCGCCTTCCTTCGACCTCGCTCCCCCCGTACCTGCGTGACCTTGTCGACCTCCTCGGGGTCATCGAGTATCGGGTTCCGGTCACCGAAAAGGGAAAGCGCTCGAAGATGGGCAGATACGTCTTTGCTGACAACTTCTTCCGGTTTTACGCCCGCTACATCTACCGGAACATGAGCCTCTACGAGAGCGGCCGCTTCGACCTCCTGAAAGACCGGATCCTCCGGGAATGGAAAGGGTTCTCGGGCCGGGCCTTCGAGGAGATGCTGCGAAGCCTCCTCGCCCGGGACCTCGCGGAGAGGTACGAAGAGATCGGCCCCTGGTGGAACCGACGGGGAGATGAGATCGACCTCCTCGCCCTCGGCCCGGAAGGAAGCCTCGCCGTCGAGATCAAGAACCGCGACCTCTCCCTCCCGGAGGCACGCGGCATCCTTGCTGCCCTTGAGGAGAAGTTACCGCTCGTAAAGGGCCTCGCCCGCCCGGTGACAAACGGCATCGCCGCCCGCACCATCGAGGGCAAGGAAGTGCTCAGGGCCGGGGGGTTCTACGTCATGGACCTCGACGACCTGGGGATCTGAGGAGTCTGGTGTGCAGAGGGCGCCATTCCCGGGATCCCGGAAAGGGACTTTCATCTTCGTGAATACCTCACCGGACTTGCTTGCGATCTGTTGAGGCGAGATGCTCTGCTCCACCGAACCTCGCGCACACCAAACGGGAGAGGCGTTCTGGATAGCGCCCGGGAGACGAACCTGCCGGAGAATACCCGATACACCGGCAATGTTTTTCTGTCAGTAGTACATATATCACGAATGCCATGAATGCCACAAAGCGCATTGTTGTCAGGGAAGAGGTCTGGGCTGCCCTCTCCAGTATGCGCAAGCCGGGGATGACCTTCTCCGAACTGATAGAGGAGATGATCGAGCACGAAAAGAAGCGGCGGCTTATAGAGGATATCAAGCGGATCCAGGAGACGGAAGAACTCGTGGAGATCCCATTGTGACGTTTGCCGTTCTGTTCAGGCGGTCGGCAGCGGATTTCCTGAATACTCTGCCGGAGAAGTCGCAGCGCATCGTCACGGCAAAGCTTGCCATTCTGCAGACGGATCCGTATCCCGGCACCGGGGGAGATAAAGAACGCCTGAATACAGATGGCATGGAAGTATTTCGCCTCCATATAGGACGGACATTTACCGCGCTCTATATCATCCATACCGATACCGACAGGAACTGGGTCGAGATCACCCACCTGATGACCATCGAGCAGGCGCATAAACGCTACGGCCGAACCTGACCTTTGACAGCATGGGACTGATCATATTCACGGGTCAGGCTCGAGTGAATGAGCCCGGGATGCACGGAATGATGAGTGGCCCGGGAACAGTAGAGTGCCAGTGCCTTTACTCCCTGCAGGGCACGGATATACTCGGCGAGGAACTACTCAATGTCGCCGACATACTCCCGGAGCAGGTCGTAGATCCTGTCGTTGTCACACCTAACGGTGCTCGAACTCCGACCCAAAGGGCCTCGTTCTTCGAAGCCTGACGGCTTCTCAAACCCCGTTCCTACGGAACGTCGTTCTTCGCGGCTTCGCGTGAGGCAACCTTGCACGTGAAATTTTAGGTGCAAAGCTCTACTAGCACGCCCCGCCGCAACCGCAGCCCGCCGGTTTCCTGGCGCCGACCCTGACGCTGACGATGCTCTTTTCAATCGACGCCCTCTCGTCCTTGGCGAGGAGCCCGGCAAGCTCCGGCTCGCTCACGATGAGATCGAGCGGGAAGACCGTCTCCCCCTGGACCGCGATCTCCGTAAAGCCGGCACCGGCGATGCTGCCGAGGTATTCCTCTTTTATCAGCGCTCCCGCGACGCAGCTGCTGTAGAGGAGCGCCGACTCCGCGAGCGGGGCCGGGAGGGGTGCCATCAGCACGATGTCGGAGACCATGAGCCTCCCGCCGGGGCGGAGGACCCGGAACGCCTCGCGGAAGACCTGCGGTTTATCGGTAGAGAGGTTGATGACGCAGTTTGAGAGGATCACGTCGACCGAACTGTCCGCCACCGGCAGGTGCTCGATCTCGCCGAGGCGGAACTCCACGTTCGCCCGTCCGCTCTTCTTTGCGTTCTCCCGCGCCTTATCAAGCATCTCAGCCGTCATGTCGATGCCGATGACGCGGCCCGTCGGGCCGACCCGCTCCGCCGCAAGAAAGGAGTCGAACCCCGCCCCCGACCCCTGATCGAGGACGACTTCGCCTTCCCGGAGGGAGGCGAGAGCCACCGGGTTGCCGCACCCGCATCCGCCCTGCCGGGTGGCCACCTGCCCGTATGCATTCCGTACCCGCTTGTGAATATCTTCTCTCTTCATCGCGATAACTCCTGGTTACTTCTGTTCTCCTCTGCCCGCGAGTTCCTCCGTCATGGGGGAGAGCAGCGCCGTCACCATGCCGTTGAAACAGCTCGCCTTGATCAGCGTGATGCAACAGACGTCTCCTTCCTTCTCCCAGAAGACGACCGCAAGCCGGTCGCCGGGAGCGATCCCCGCACGTTCGCGTATATCTTTCGGCAGCACCACCTGCCCCCGTGCGTCGACGCTCACGACCGCCTCGATCGTGCAGGCACCGGAACAGGAGGGGTTCCGCCCGTCTCTCGGGGTACCTTCCATATGGATCAGGGGTTGTCGGCTGGAGCATATCAATGTTCCGAATATTCAGAATATTCTGAAAGATCGGTGGTTTCGGGGGGTGCGCCGTACTTCAGGAAAATTTTAGCGGCCCGCCGGCCACGAGGGGCCGGGCGGATACGGATCGACAACCTCACCTCCGCCGTCCGTTCATCAAGACAGATCCGCGGCGCACTTATATCCCGGGAGCGCCAACTGTTGGTAACCATCGGGCAGATACCATGGATGCGAACATACGGGAAGCGGAGCGGTGGCTGCGGCAGGGAGAGCGGGACCTCGTCAGTGCAAAGAACAGCTGCCGGTCGGGAGATTTCGAGTGGGCCTGCTTCCAGGCACAGCAGAGCGCAGAGAAATCCCTGAAAGCCCTGCTGTATGCCAGGGGGTTCCGGAAGATCCTGACGCATTCGGTCTACGAACTGATCAGGGAGATCGGCGAGTACGAGGCCTCGTTCCTGACGCTGAAGAGCAAGGCCAAGGCACTTGATGCCGCTTACATCACGACCCGATATCCGGACAGCATCGTGGGGAACCTGACACCGTCTGAATACTACGACCGGGAGGATGCCGAAGAATGCATCGAGCATGCGGATTCGATCTGCAGTGCCGCGAGACGAGCGCTCGCCGGGTGATGGAGCAGGTCCGGGACCTCGCCCGCGAGATCCGGTCGCGCCGGCGCGTGAGTGCCGTCATCCTCTACGGCTCGTTTGCCCGCGGGGACTTCCACGAGGGGAGCGACGTCGACCTGATCGTCGTCGGAGACTTCCCCGAACGGCACCATAAGCGGGCTGCAGCCATCCTCGATCTCACGGATCTCCCGGTCGAACCGCTCTGTTACACCGACGAGGAGTTCGCCGGCCTGACCCGGGACGCCAACCCGTTCATCCTCCGGGCGCTGGCCGAGGGGATCCGGCTATAGGCCGGTCTCACGCGGCGACAACCCGCTCTTTCGCCTCCTCGCTCAGGAGGAAGTCGTGCGCCTCGATCGCCGCCTTCGCCCCCTCGCCGGCGGCGACGATGATCTGCTTGGCCCGAACACAGGTCGCATCCCCGGCCGCAAAGATTCCGGGAACGCTCGTGTGGCAGTTCTCGTCGATGAGGACCTCGCCCTGCTCGTTCAGCGCCACCAGGTCTCCGAGGAACCCCGTATTCGGCACGAGCCCGATCGCGAGGAAGAGACCGGAGACATCGAGGGCCGTCTCCTCCCCCGTGTTCCGGTCCCGGATCGTGATCCCGGTCAGGGAATCTTCGCCGTGGAGGGCCGTCACCACGTGGCGGAGGTAGATCCGCACGCCGAGGTCCTTTGCCCGGGCGATGTAGACCTCGTCGCACCGGAAATCGCTGCGGACGATCATCGCCACGGAACTCGCGATCTTCGTCATCTCGATCGCGGTCTGGATGGCCGCGTTCCCGCCGCCGACAACGGCTACGGGCCTGTCACGGAAGAGCGGGGCGTCGCAGGTCGCGCAGATCGAGACGCCCCTCCCCATCAGCCGGTCCTCGCCCGGGAGCCCCAGGGTCCGGGGCTCTTTCCCGGGAGCAAGGATGACCGCCCGGCAACGGAACGTGTGCTCCGAGGAGGTCCGGACAACGAAGGCGTCATCCTCTCTGTGGATGCCCGCGACGCTATCGAGCTCGAGGTGGACGTGGAACCCCCGGATCTGCTCCTCGAACTTATGGATAAGGTCCTCCCCCCTGATCATCGTGAACCCCATGTAGTTCTCGATCGTCCAGCTCCAGGCCGCCTGGCCGCCGACATTCTCGGTTATTATAGCGGTCTTCATCAGTTTCCGGGCACAATAAACCCCGGCCGTCAGCCCTGCCGGGCCGGCGCCCACGATGACCACATCGTAGGCCCCTCCCGCTTCCGGCGTCCCGAAGATCTCACGGAGTCGCTTCGCGTCGAACCCGACGACCATCTTGTCGCCGGATACCGTGACCGGCACCCCCCGCTGCCCCGAGATCCGGATCATCTCCCGCGCCGCCTCGCGGTCTTTCCCGACGTCTACGATCTCGTATTCGACACCCTGCTTCCTGAGGAACGCCTGGACCATCCGGCAGTAGGGGCAGTTCTCCGTCGTGTAGACCTTCACGCCTGCCATGGAATGGGATATCTCGGGCCCCTATTTAACTTGTGGGGGAGAAGGAGGGACAACATCCCGGGGCGAGGTGGTTCGCGGGTACGGGCGGCACCGGGCCGAAAAGAAGATAGGTTATTGGATCTCGCGGAACATCCGTGCCGGAACACCGCATATCGGGCACTTGTCCGGCGCCTCGCCGATCTCGACGTTGCCGCAGACCGGGCAGAGGAAAACCTTCTCCGCGTCGAGGTCTTTTCCTTCCCGGACAGCCTCGAGCGCCTGGAGATAGAGGTTCGCGTGCACCTCTTCCGCCTTCATCGCATGGGTGAAGACGATAGAGGCCTCGTTTTTGCGCTCCTCCTTCGCTTCGGCGATGAAGGCGGGGTACATCTCCATGGACTCGTAGTTCTCGCCCTCCATCGCGCCCTTCAGGTTCTCCTCGGTGCTTCCGACGGCGTTCAGGATGAAGAGGAGGCGTTTTGCGTGGACGGCTTCCGCCTCGCTTGCCGCACGGAAGAGCTTCGCCACGGCGGGATAGCCCTCGGCGGCTGCCTTCTCAGCAAAGACCGAGTATTTTCTGTTCGCCTGGGACTCCCCGGCGTACGCATTCTGAGCGTTTTCATCTGTCGGCATAGATGGATCATTTTCAGGATGCTCTTATAAAATCTTTCACCTTTATCTTCGGAAACCCTATCCCGCCTGAGAACCTACCCCCGGTGGATGATGGTTGCGACGGCTCGTAGAGCCGGAGCTCGAGAAGACCGAAGGTCTTCGAATGCGACGGTTCGTAGAGCCGGAGCTCGAGAAGACCGAAGGTCTTCGAATGCGACAGTTCGTAGAACCGGAGCAGGAGCACCGCAGGTGCGACTTGCGATGTTCCAACGAACGACGGTCCGTAGGATGCGACGGCTCGTAGAGCCGGAGCTCGAGAAACCCAACGGGTTTCGGACGGGAGTTCGAGAAGACCGAAGGTCTTCGAGGAACGGAGCTCGAGAAGACCGGAGGTCTTCGAATGCGACGGGCGAAGGAGGTGAAGCATGAGTGCCGAAGGTGCGAACGGAACGCGAGATGACAGGAGGTCCCCGGGCGTAACCAGCCAGAAGGTGCGACGGATCTTTATCGTCGTCCTCGCCCTGAATATCTCCGTCGCCCTCGCCAAAGCGGTCTTCGGTCTCCTCGCCGGGTCGGTGAGCATGGTAGCGGACGCCGTCCACTCGGGGTTCGACTCCTTCTCGAACGTCGTCGGGATCGTCGCCCTTTACTTCGCCGCAAAACCTCCCGACCCGGAGCACCCCTACGGCCACGGCAAGATCGAGACGCTCGGCACCCTGGTCATCGGGGCGATGCTCCTCCTGACCGCCGCCGGGATCCTCTACGAAGGCTACCGGCGACTCGTCGAAGCCGCCGCCCCCGAGATCACCGCGGTCACCGTCGGCGTCATGGTCGGGACACTCGTCGTCAACCTCGCCGTCTCCACCTACGAACGACGGAAAGGCGAGGAGTACCGGAGCCAGATCCTGGTCGCCGACTCCCGGCACACGAAAAGCGACGTCTTCGTCTCCCTGGCTGTCCTCGCCGGTTTCCTCGCCGTCAGGCTCGGGTTCCCGGAGGCCGACCCGGTCATCGCGTTCGCCATCGGTCTCCTCATAGCGAGGATGGGGATCAGGGTCCTTTACGACGCCGCCCGGGTTCTCACCGACACGATGGACCTCCCCTGCGACATGGAACTCATCCGGGCGGTGGTGACGGACGTCCCGGGGGTGACCGGGTACCACGACTTCCGGTGCCGGGGAAAACCGGACGAGATCCTTGCCGACATCCACATCACCGTCGACCCCGTCCTCCCGGTCTCCCGGGCCCACGAGATCTCCAAGGTGGTCGAGCGCCGGCTCAAAGAGACGGTACCGGGGCTCGCCGAGGTCGTCGTCCATATCGAGCCCGACGACTCTCACTGACATATCGAGGCAGCGCTCAGGGCGCGAGCGGGATCGCCGCATCGGGCGTGAGACCCCAATCCCCCTCATGCACCGGAACTCTCAAACAACGGCGGCCTGCTGTTCCAGGAGCCGTCCGAGTTCGTAGCCCTTCCGGTAGGCCGCCTCCATCACCTCCGGCCGCGTCCGGATGTCCCGGATCGTGTCCATGTCGTTTCGGAGCACCTCGTCCCAGTAGGGGCAGTCGATGATCTCGCCGAACGCCCGGGCGGTCATCTTCACGCCGAGAAAGACGTCCGGGATATTCATTCCCGCGATCGATATGAAGAGCATCTTACGCTTTTTTCTCCGCTCGGGAGAGATGAACGACTTGCCCCGGCGGTACTTGGCCATGTAGAAGACCTGGAACCTGTCCATGAACGACTTGAGCCTCCCGGGGATGCCCATCGTCATCACCGGTGTGGCGATGATCAGGCCGTCCATCTCCCGGAACTTCCTGTAGTACTCTTCCATCCCGTCCTGGATCAGGCAGGTATCGCTTTCCATGCACTGGAAGAACTCCATACAGGGCAGAATGTCCATGTGCGCGACCTCGACCTTCTCGACCTCGCACCCGGCCTCCTCTGCACCCCTGATAGCCTCGTCGAGGAGACGGGCGGTGTTCCCATCGAGAATGGGGCTTCCGAGCAGCGCGACAACCTTCTTTTGCATGGTGCTGGGTAATACCTGACCCTATTAATAAGATGCGCGCGCTCCGGATAACCGGGTACCTCTGCCAGACCGGTTCCCACGGTAAGGATAACTGCTAAATACCTTGAAAGGATATTACCGCTCTGGTGACAATCTATGGCCGAACCAGAGACCAGAAAAACAGCAAAAGCCGGTGAGAAGCCGGGCCCGGGCCGGTTCATCTGCATCGACTGCGGGCGGGAAGTCCGGATCGACAGCAGCGACGAGGATCTCGTCAAATGCCCGACCTGCGCCTGCGAGATGTACAACTGCCTCCCGATGACGCACATCAGGCCGGACATCAAGACGCCCGAAGACGTCCTGAATCCTCCCGAGAGAAAGAAACCGGAGAACCGTTGAGGTGAGAAGAATGGTGAACGTATCGGCAAAAGGGCAGGTCTACCACTGCGAGATCTGCGGAAACGTTGTCCAGGTGCTGGAAGCCGGCGGCGGCGAACTGGTCTGCTGCGGCGAGGCGATGGTGCTCGAGGAGTGATCGGGATGGAAGAGAAACGCCTGGAAGAGAAGATCGGGAAAATTCCCGTGATCTTCAAGGAACTGAAACAGACCGACCCCGACCTCTACGCCAGCGTCATGGGGCTCGACCAGATGATCTGGGCCGACGGCGCCCTCTCGAAGCAGACGAAGAAGGTCATCGCGATCGCGATTGCGGCCGCGCTCCGGGACGGGCACGCCGTCCGGGCGCAGATGGCCGGTGCCGGGAGCATCGGCGTATCGAAGGAGGAGATCGAGGAAGGGCTCCGGGTCGCGTTCCTGCTCGCGGGGATGCCGGCCTACGTCCACGGCAAGACCGCCCTCGAGGAGTACCTGGCAACCGCCCGAGGAAGTGAATCATGGAACCCGAAGAACTGCTTCAGATGCCGGTTATCGGCGAGAAAGCGCCGGAATTCGACGTGCTGACAACCCACGGACGCCTGAAACTCTCGGATCTCAAGGGGAAGTGGGTCATCCTCTTCTCCCACCCGGCCGACTTCACGCCGGTCTGCACCACGGAGTTCATGGCCTTCGCCGCGATCGCCGACGAACTCAAGGAACTGGACGTCCAGCTCGTGGGCCTCTCCATCGACAGCGTCCACTCGCACCTTGCGTGGGTCAGGAACATCAAGGAGAAGATGGGCGTCGAGATCCCGTTCCCCATCATCGCCGACCTCGACATGAAGGTCGCCAAACGCTACGGGATGCTCCACCCCGGCCAGAGCACCACCTCCACGATCAGGACGGTCTTCTTCATCGACGACAAGGGTGTCATGCGGGCCATGCTCTACTACCCGATGTCCAACGGCCGCTCCATGCCCGAGATCCTCCGGCTCACGAAGGCCCTCCAGACATCCGACAAGCACGGCGTCGCGACACCGGCGAACTGGGAGCCGGGCGAAAAGGTGATCGTCCCGGCGCCAAAGACCCCCGAAGAGATCGAGAAGCGGATGCAGGAAGGCTACGAGTGCAAAGACTGGTACCTCTGCTTCAAGGAACTCTGAAAACCCCCTTTTTTCCTGACCGGCCAACAATCACAGCAGATCCGCCGGTGCGGCGAGACACAAGAGAGCCGGGAGCCGCCGCCGTCGGAGAGGCCCGGGATCGACTTCGGTGCATTAATGATGCCGAAACCCCGATATTACCGGTATTCAGGATTTGCCGGGCGGCACCCGGCGTTCTTGAGGTGTCCAGGGGATGTTTGAGAAGACGCTGATTCCGGTCGCCTACGGAGAGAGGCCCGAAGAGGTGAGGAAGGCCGGAACTATCCTCAAAACCCTCGGGGCGAACTCGGTCTGCCTCTACCACGTGAACGAACCCGGTTCGTTCTTCCGGGGAGCCGATCTCTCGTGGCTCACGCTTCTATCGGAGGCGCTCGAAGAGACGGGGCTCGTCGTGGAGGTAAAGACCGGGGAAGGCCACATCGCCTCGGCAATCGCGGAGACGGCGCTCCTCGAGGGTGTCGACGGCATCTACATGAAGGCGAAGCGGCGGTGGCACATCGAGACGATGCTTCTCGGGAGCGTCTCGCGGGATCTCCTCCGGCTTGCCGACGTTCCCGTATTCGTCCACAAAGTCCGGCCCCGCCTGCCCGACGACGGGGCGGACCCCGCCCAGAGTGACCTCAACGTCCTCTACGCGACCGACCTCGACGAGGCGTCCGCCCGCACGCTCCCCTACGTGATGGAGTTCGCGGGAGCCTGGTGCCACGTCCTCCACGTCAGGGGGAGGATGGCCGATCCGCTGGCGGAGCGGGTTCGGCGGGAGGCCGTCGAGAGAGAGCTCGGCACGGTGGCGGAAGAACTCCGCCCGTACTTCGGGCGTGTCACCGTCGAGCAGCAGATCGGAGACCCCGCCGCGCAGGTGCTGTATGTCTCCGACCAGATTGAGGCCGACGTCGTCGTCCTCGGGAGGAAGAGCGCGGCGTTTCTCTCCGCCCCGATGGGGTACACGGCGGAGCGGATCGTGACCGGGTCGAGGGCTTCGATATTCCTCGTGCCGCAACCGGGGAGACGCAATGCTTCGTGAGTACCTCAGGAGGGAGGGGGTCTTCCTCCTCTCCGCCGGGATCATCCTCTTCTTCATCGGGTTCGGGGTCGCGAGGCCCGACCTCCTTGATTCGGCCTCGTCCGCGGTCCACGCCGCAATCCTCGACAACTTCAGCTGGCTCTATCTCATATCGGTCTTCTTCTTCCTCGCTTTCGCGCTCGGACTCGCGCTCTCGCGCTACGGGACGATCAAACTCGGCTATGACGCAGAACGGCCGCAATACGGATTCTTCGGCTGGATCGCGATGCTCTTTGCCGCCGGGATGGGGATCGGGCTCCTCTTCTGGGGAGTCTCCGAACCGCTCGTCCACTTCCTCCAGCCGCCCCCCTTCATCGACGCCGCATCCCCCGACGCCGCCTCGTTCGCCATGCGCTACGCGTTCTTCCACTGGGGGATTCACCCGTGGGCGATCTACACCATCGTCAGCCTTTCTATTGCGTATTTCTCGTTCCGGCGCGGGATGCCCGCCCTGATCAGCTCCTGCTTCTACCCGGTTCTCGGCGAGCGGATCTACGGCGCCGCCGGGAAGACGGTGGACGTGCTCGCGGTCTTTGCGACGGTCTTCGGGACCGCGACGTCGCTCGGGTTCGGCGCCCTCCAGATCCACAGCGGGCTCACCCATCTCTACGGGCTCTCGTCCGCGATCTCCGTCACCATCGGGATCATCCTCATCGCGACGGCGCTCTTCATGGCATCCGCGATCATCGGGGTGGAGAAAGGCGTCCAGGTCCTCTCGAAATTCAACATCGTCCTGGCGACGGTGCTTCTCTTCCTCGTCCTCGCCCTCGGATCGCCGCCTTACGTCCTCAACGTCTTCGCCTCCACCCTCGGCGGCTACATCAACAACATCATCGACCTGAGCCTCCAGTCCTACCCGTTCGCGGGGTTCGAGTGGAGCAGGGACTGGACGGTCTTTTACTGGGCATGGTGGATCTCGTGGTCGCCGTTCGTGGGGCTCTTCATCGCCCGGATATCACGGGGCCGGACGATCCGGGAGTTCGTCCTGACCGTCCTCACGGTTCCTACCCTCTTCACCTTCGTCTGGTTCACGATCTTCGGGGGATCGGCGCTGCACCTCGAACTCGAAGAGGGAGCGGGCATCGCCGCCGTCGCGGGAGAGGACGTCTCGCTCGCCCTCTTCGCGTTCCTCGAGCACTACCCGTTCGCAGGAATCCTCTCGCTCGCCGCGATACTTCTCCTGATCGTCTTCTTCATCACCTCGGCGGACTCCGCGACGGTCGTCCTCGGCTCGCTCACATCGGGCGGGGGCCTGGTCGTCCCGAACTACAAGAAGGTCGTCTGGGGACTCTCCCTCTCCGCCGTCGCGATCGTCCTCCTCCTCACCGGGGGGCTTGACGCTCTCCAGGTGATGGCGATCACCGCGGCGTTCCCGTTCATGCTCGTGATGATCGGCCTCTGCTACACGCTCGCGATCGGGCTGTCGCAGGAGAAGGTGCAGTGAAACAAATCCCGGCACGTTTTTTGCCTCCGCCGGGACAACACATCATATATGACCATAGACGTCCTCGCGTTTGCGGCTTCGCCCCGCCGTCACGGCAACTCCGAGACCCTCCTCGACTGGGTGCTCGCGGCGATGGAGGCCGAAGGGGCCGCGGTCGAGAAGATCGTCGTCGCCGAGGCCGACATCCGGCCCTGCCGCGGGTGCAACATCTGCGAGACGCTCAACCGGTGCGTCCAGCACGACTACATGGACTACGTCCACGACCGGATCATCGCGGCCGACTGCATCATCCTCGCGTCCCCCATCTACTGCATGGGGCTTGCCGCGCAGGCGAAGGCGCTGGTCGACCGGGCGCAGGTCTTCCGCTCCCGGAAGTACGTCCTCCACCTCCCGGTCGTCCCGCCGGAGCGGAAAGGAAAACGGATGGGCATCTTCCTCTCGACCGCCGGGCAGAACTGGGATTACGTCTTCGACGCGGCAATCCCGTCGGTGAAATGCTTCTTTCACGTCGTCGACATACCGAGCAGAGATCTCCGGTACCTGATGGTGAACGGGGTCGACGAGAAGGGCGCGATCGCCCGTCACCCCACGGCGAAGGACGACGCGGAGAGTCTGGCACGGGAGGTTGTTGCGCACCTGCGGGAGGTCGGGGCGGCATGACCGTAAACGTCCTCGGCATCTCCGGCAGCCCACGGCGGCACGGGAACACCGAGACGCTGCTCGACGCCGTGCTCGAGGGTGCCCGCGAGGCGGGGGCGGATGTCGAGAAGATCGTTCTGCGGCCGCTCGAGTACGCCTCGTGCCAGGGGTGCAACGCCTGCCATAAAACGGGGGTCTGCGTCCTCAAAGACGAACTCACGGAGGTCTTTGAGAAGATCGGCGATGCCGACGTCATTGTCCTTGCTTCCCCCATCTATTCGATGGGGATCACGGCGGAGGCGAAGGGGCTGATCGACCGCGCCCAGTACCTCTGGGCGCGCAAGTTCATCAAAAAGAACCTCTACTACACGGCCGAGCATATCCGCCGCCACAAGGGGATATTCGTCTCGACCGCGGGGCTCGGGTGGGAAAACGTCTTCGACGCGGCGTTCCCGGCAATCACCGCCTTCTTCAACACCACCGGGTTCGAGTACTGGGACAACGTCATCGCAAACGATCTCGACCGCTACGGCGGGATCGCGGGGCACCCTACAGCGCTCACGGAGGCGCGGGAGAAAGGGCGTGACGTGGTCGCCCGCCTTTCCGGCCTGCAGGATCCGGAAGATGCGAAAACCTGACTCCTGTTTTCCTCGTGCGGCGGCCGGGCAAAGAATGTTTCCATTGCACCGGCCCCGGGCACGATACCCCGCTCCGCCACGGCCGCACGGATTAATATTTTTTCCCCCTATCCAGCAACCGGAACAGATTAATACGTTTTGACAATCTTCATATTCAATATCAGCCCGCAAGATGCATCTTGGGGCAGCAGGAGAAACCGAGCGTGGCCCCCGTCGACCCTCCGGAGCGTCTGCACGGCGCGCAGCCGGACTACCGGGTACTCGAAGGTATGGAAGACGCGGTCCTGGTGCTCGATGAGGATGCCCGCATAATCTGGGTGAATACGGCCTCCCGCCGGATGCTCGGCGTGCATGAGACCGAACCCGGGCAGGCGGGGGCGGTGAGCGATCTTGCCGATAAAATTCTTGCGGCACCCGGAAACGGGACGCTGGAGTTCGAGTGCCGGTTCAGGGGCCCGGACGGTGGAGAACGGGGATACCGCTGCTCGGGGTGGAGAACGCCGTCCGGGAAGAACTGGGTGCTCCGGCTCCGGGAAGCCCCTGACACCGGGGATTACGAGGCAATCGTCGAGTACACCGGGACGGCGACGATCCTCATCGAAGGCGACGGCACTATCTCAGTGGCGAACACCGAGTTCGAGCGGCTCTCCGGGTATCCGCGGCAGGATGTCACCGGAGTAAAGCGTTTGGCCGATTTCATCGCCCCGGGGGAAGAATGCCGGCAGATCATGGAGTATCACAACCTCCGCCGGAAGGATCCTGCAGCCGCGCCGAAGAACTACTCCTTCACGTTCATCGACCGTTCCGGCACCCTTCACGCCGTCGAGGCCACCATCGGCCTGATCCCGGGGACGGCCCGCTCGGTGATGTCGCTCCTCGACGTGACCGAGCGGAACCGCGCGGAGCGAGCGCTGCAGGAGAGCGAAAAACGGCTGAACCTGGCGCTCTCGGCGGCAGAGGACGGACTGGTCGACTGGGACGTCGGCGCCGGCACGATCTACTACAGCCCGCGGACCTTCACGATGCTCGGCTATGAACCCGGGGCGTTCGCGCCCACGCTCCCCGCCATCCTCGCGCTCGTCCACCCGGAGGACCGCGATCGCGTCGAGGCGACCCTCACCGGGATGGCCGCAGGAGTTCGCGACCGCTGCGAGATGGAGTTCCGGATGAAGTCCGCATCGGGAGAGTGGGTCTACGTGCTCGACCGGCTCCGGGTGGTCGAGCGCGATGCCCGCGGGACGCCGCTCCGGATCGCGGGGACGCATACCGATATCACGGAACGGAAACGGGCGGAGCGAGAACTCCTGATCGGGAAGATCTCGCTTGAGTCGTCGTTTGCCGCGATCGCCATCGCGGACCTCGACGGCTACATCACGCACGTCAACCCATCACTGCTCGCACTGGGCGGGCTGACCGACCCGGGGGAGGTTATCGGCCGGCATCTCACGGAATTCTGGGTGGAACCGGCCAAGGTCGAGCGGGTGCTTGCGACGTTCGCGGAACGGGGGAGGGCTACCGGAGAACTGACCGGCAAGAAGGCCGACGGAACGGAGTTTGTTGCCCACGTGACCGCGACGCTCCTCAAGGATGATTCCGGAACCCCGATCTGCATCATGGCCACCGCCGTCGATATCAGCGAGGAGACACGCATGGCCCGGGCGCTCCGGGAGAGCAAGGAGCGTTACCGGATGCTTACGGAGTTTGCACCGGACGTCATCTTCCTCGTAGGCATGGACGGGGATATCCTATTCGTGAACGGTGCCGGCGGCCGCCTGGTCGGCGCAGACCCGGAGAGCCTGCAGGGAAAGAACATCAGGGAACTGTTTCCGCCCAATATCGTTCAAGGGTGGCTTCCGGTGCTCCGGGCCGTAGCGGAGTCTCCAGGGAAGATCTTCACCGCAGAGGGGCAGATCCCCGGTGATGGCGGGGAGGTGTGGCTTGAGACGCGCCTCATCCCGATGCCGGGAAGCGACGGCACCGTCCGGAACCTGCTCGGGATCAGCCGCGATGTCACCGAACGGAAACGGGCGGAAGAGCAACTCCGGTTCCAGTCCCAGGTGCTCTCGCAGGTGGAGGACGCCGTGATAGCGGCCGACACGGATGGACGGATCACCTACATGAACCCGGCAGCAGAGCGCCTTTACGGTCTCCCTCTCGGTGAGGCGCTCGGCCGGCACGCCTCGGAACTCTTCACCGTCGAGTGGCTCCGTCCGGAAGACGAAGAGGCGGCGAAAAACGCTCTCGGATCGTCAGGAACCTGGCGCGGCGTCGTCAGCCACTACAAGAGGAGCGGCGAGGTCATATCCGTCGACGAGACGCTCAGCACCTTACACGACGATTCCGGACGGGTTACCGGAACGCTCTACTTCCTCCGCGACGTGACCCGGCAGCGGCAGGCCGAACTCGAACTCTGGATCAAGGATATGGCGATAGCCTCGGCGCTCGAAGGCATCTCGCTTTCCGACCACGACGGGAAGATCATCTACGCCAACCGCGCCTCTCTCGCCATACACGGGTGGGAGGAGGAGGAGATCGTCGGGCAGAACGTCTCGGTGCTCTGGGGGGACCCGGGGGAGATGGGCCAGATCCGGGAGGAACTCGTCCGGAACGGCGCCTGGTCGGGCGAGGTGAAATCACGACGAAAAGACGGAACGGCCTTCCCCATGCAGCTCTCCCTCACCGTCGTCACCGATGAAGCGGGCAGGCGGATCTGCACCATGGGTTCGGGGATCGACATCACCGAACGCAAGCTGGCCGAGCAGGAACTCCGGATCAGGGATATGGCGATAGCGTCGTCGCCGAGCGCGTTCACCGTCGCCGACCTCGACGGCCGCCTGACCTACGTCAACCAGGCGTTTCTCACCATGTGGGGCTACGGCTCCCCCGCCGAGGCGATCGGGAAGCAGGTCACGGAACTCTGGCAGAACGAGGAGGAGGCCCGGAACACGTTTGAGAAAGTTGCCCGCACCGGCAGGTATACCGGCGAGCGGATCGGCAGAAGGCGGGACGGCACGGTGTTTTACGCCATGTTCTCCGGGATTCTGGTCCGGGACAGCGATGGGGTTCCCCTCTGTATCACGGCTTCGTTCACCGACATCACCAGCCAGAAAGAGGCCGAAGCCGAGATCCAGGCCCATAATCGCGAGCTCTCGGTCTTAAACCGGATCATCGGCGTATCGGCGTCCGCAACGGACATCGAGGAGGCGCTGGAGAAAGTGCTCGCGGCAGTCCTCGCCCTCCTCGATCTCCCGGGCGGCGGCATCTACCTGATCGAGCCGGGGGGGCAGAGCGCCCGGCTCGTCTGCGTGCAGGGCCTCCCGGAGAGCTTTCCTGCGCAGCCATGCATCCCGGATATCACCCTCGCGCCCTACGCAACGGTGCTGGTTGCAGGAGAGACCCTCTTTCCCGACGAGTGCACCGAGGAAAGCGGCGAGACGCCGCACACCTACGCCAGCATCCCGATTATAGCGCACGGCAGGATAATCGGGGCCCTGAATGTGGCCTCCCGGGATGACAGGCGGTTCAGCGACGCCGACCGGTCTCTTCTTACAGCCATCGGGAGGGAGATCGGTAATTCCGTCGAGCGCACCATACTGATCCAGCAGCTGGAGATGGCCGAACGGGAGGCGAACCTCTACCTGGACATCCTCAGCCACGACATCAGGAACGCCGAGAACGTCTCGGGCCTCTACACCGACCTCCTCGTCGATATGCTCGAGGGGGAGGGAAAAGGCTACGCACAGAAACTCCAGAGCAGTATCCGCAAAAGCATCGAGATCCTGCGGAACGTCTCGACCATCCGCCGGATCCACAAGGAATCGACCGTGCTCGTTCCGGTAGACCTTGATCGGGTGATCCGGGACGAGATCGCGATCTTCTCCGGGAGCCGGATCCGTTACGGCGCCACGAATCTTGCGGTCATGGCCGACGCGCTCCTCCCCGAAGTCTTCACGAACCTCATCGGCAACAGCATCAAGTTCGGGGGGGCGGAGGTCGAGATCACCGTCCGGGTGGAGGAGAACGACGGCGAGGTCGTGGTCTCTGTCGAGGATACCGGGCCGGGGATACCTGATGCGATGAAAGATGCCATATTCATGCGGTTCGGGCAGAGCAGACAGCGCAAAAGCGGCCAGGGCCTCGGGCTCTACATCACCCGGATGCTTGTTACGCGTTACGGCGGCCGGATCCGGATCGACGACCGGGTACCGGGCCGTCCGGAGTGCGGCGCGGCGTTCCGGTTCTCGCTGAAACGGGCCTGAAAAAAGGGGCAGGTCCCTCAGAAGAGAGAGAGTGAGCTTGGCCAGACGAGAGGCAGTGTAAGTGACCAGAAGAGGAGCCCGGCGGAGGCGGCCATGAGCACGGCGAAGACGGCCGGGTTCCAGGCGAGGACCTTGCGCCCGTCGAGCACGCTGATCGGGAGCATGTTGAAGGTCGCGATCATCGCGTTGATCCGGAGCCCGACGAGACCCACGAGTGCGAGGAGCCCGCCGCCACCGAAGAGCATCAGCGCCGCAAACGGTATGCAGAGGAGGAGGTTCGTGATCGGGCCCGCCGCCGATATCCGTCCGTTCTCCGTCCGTGTCGCGTTCCCGTAGACGTAGGTCGCTCCTGGCGCCGCAAAGACGACCCCGACGAGCGCCGCCATCACCACGGCGACGAGGAGCATCTGGTTGTCCTTCTGGAACTCAGCCCAGTAACCGTAGCGCATCGCGGCGAACTTATGCGCCAGCTCGTGCAGGACGAAGGCGACGCCCACCGTGACGAGCGACATCGCGAAGTAGAAGACGAGAACGTCAAGGGAGACCATGCCCCTGATGAAGATCAGGGTGAAGGCGACCGAGATGGCAAGCCACGCGATCAGGAGATCCCGGCGTTCGCGCAGCGGTATTCGTTCGAGCATATTCGGTACCAGGTTTGTCCCGGCACGATAATATCCTTCGCCTCACCGGGGGCGCGACCCGTCAGGTTTATTCCCCGGTCGCGGTCAATCATGTAGTATGACTCTAGATGCCGTCAGGAACGAGATCCGCGAGATCGACGAGAGAATCATCGATCTGGTTGCGGAACGGCAGAAACTCGCAACGCAGGTCGCGAGGATCAAGCAGGAGACGGGTCTTTCCATCCATGATCCGGCGCAACGGAAGACAGTCCTCGACCGGGTTTTCACCTACGCCGTCGAGAGCCGGATCGACCCGGTCGCCGTGCGGAGGATCTTTGAGATCCTGGTCGAGATGAACGAGGAGCGGCAGCGGGAGTGCAGCGGGGACGGCAACCTGCCGTGAGAGGAAAAAAAGAGTTACAGGGTGAGCATCGTCCCGACGCCCTGGTCGGTGAAGAGCTCGAGGAGCAGGTTGTGCTCCCGGTTGCCGTTCACGACGTGGGCGCTCGCGACACCGTTCCTGACCGCTTTCATGCATCCTTCGAGTTTCGGGATCATCCCGCCGGCGATGACCCCCGCACCGATCATCGCCTCCGCTTCGGTGAGCGCGAGGCGGTGGTAGACCGTCGTCCGGTCGGCGTCCATCACCCCGTCGACGTCGGTGAGGTTGACCAGTTTGAACGCGCCCAGAGCAATCGCGATCTCGGCGGCCGCCGTGTCGGCGTTGATGTTCAGGCTCCGGCCCTGCCGGTCGATGGCGATCGGGGCCACCACCGGGATGTAGTTCTGGGCGAGGAGGCAGTGGAGCACCTCGGGATCGACCTCCTCGATCTCGCCGACCTGGCCGAGATCCACCTCCTGCATGACCTCGCCGACCTGCACCCGCTGGGGATCCATCTTCCGGGCGATGAGGAGGTTGCCGTCGTTGCCGGAGATCCCGACCGCACGGGTGCCGCAATTCGCGATGAGAGAGACTATGCCGTCGTTGATCTTGCCGACGAGAACCATCTGGGCGATCTCGAGCGTCTCGGGATCGGTGATCCGCAGCCCCCCGACGAATTTGGGCTCTTTGCCCATCGCCTGCATCTTCGCGGTGATCTCCGGGCCCCCGCCGTGGACCAGGACGACCTTCATCCCGACGTAGCGGAGAAGGACGGCGTCCCGGATCACCGTCTCGAGAATGCTCTGGTCGACCATCGCGTGGCCACCGAGCTTGATCACGATCGTTTTGCCGTAAAACTTCTGGATGTAGGGGAGTGCCTCCATCAGCACGTCTTCTCGTTTCATGTCGTGTACTTCCCGTTGATCTCTACGTACTTCTCGGTGAGGTCGCACCCCCACGCCGTCGCCTTTCCGTCGCCGGCAGCAAGGTCGAGGTCGAACGCGACGGTCGCACCGCGCATCGCGGCCTTCGCCGCTCCGAGATCGGCGACGATCTCGCCGCGGAGGACGAGCGGTATCTCCCCGACCCGGAGCGAGACCGCGTAGGGGTCGAACTCCACACCGGCCCGTCCCGCCGCCGCGACCACCCGGCCCCAGTTGGGGTCTTCGCCGTAGACGGCGGTCTTGACGAGCGGGGAGGCGACGACCGTCCGCGCCACGGCGGCGGCGGCGTCCTCGTCGGGAGCGCCGCGGACGGTGACCTCGAGGAGTTTCGTCGCTCCTTCGCCGTCGCGGGCGATCTGGACGGCAAGGTCGCGGCAGACAACCTCGACGGCCCTCGCGAGCTCGGCCCGGTCAACCCGGCCGGCGGCGCCGGTCGCGGTGCAGAGGGAGACGTCGTTCGTGCTCGTGTCGCCGTCGACAACCACCCGGTTGAACGACCGCCGGGTCGCCTGCTGGAGGATATCCCGGAGAACCGGGGCCTCGACCTCGGCATCGGTGTAGATGAACGCGAGCATCGTCCCCATGTTCGGGGCGATCATCCCGCTTCCCTTGGTGATCCCGCCGACGGAGAACGTCTCCGTCTCGAATAGGGCGTGTTTGGGGAAGGTGTCGGTCGTCATGATCGCCTTCGCCGCCGCATCCTCGGCGTCGGCACTCCGGGCGAGGAGTGGGGCCGCACGCCCGCACTGGTCCCGGATGAGGGGCAGGTCAAGGTAGCGCCCGATCACCCCGGTGCTCGCGACGCCGACCGACCCCGGTGCAAGGTTGAGCGCGCCGGCCGCGATCTCGCACATCTCCACCGCGTCGCGGTAGCCCCGCTCGCCGGTGTAGGCGTTCGCGCACCCGCTGTTGACGACGACGGCGTCAAGGGCACCCCTCTCTATCCGCTCCATCATCACCTCGACCGGGGCCGCCCGCACCTTATTCGACGTAAAGACCCCGGCCGCGGTCCCGCTCGCCCGGATCAGGGCAAGCCCGAATTTGCCTTCCCTGATCCCCGCGGCGGTGACGCCTTCGACCGCACAGATGCTCTTCACGATTTCTCCCCCGAAGACGCCCCGAGGCCGTGGACGATATCCGCCCGGGTGACGATCCCGACCAGTTTGTCGTCGCGGAGCACCGGGAGGCGTGCAATCCCCTCGCGGAGCATCAGGGAAGCTGCATCGGCAATATCCGAATCCTCGTCGATGGCGATGACCGGGCTGCTCATCACCCGCCGCACCTCCATGTTGCCGATATCGGTGAGCGCACGCTTCGTCCGCTCCCAGTTGATGAACTCCCTGACCGGGACCTCGATCACCTCGAGCGGCGAGGGGAGCCAGAGGTCGTCGGAGAGGTTGCCGGTATCGAGGAGCGAAAGGATATCGGTCTCGGTGACGATTCCCGCCACCCGGTCGCCGTCCATCACGGGAAGCCCGCCGATGTGGTACTTCCGGAGCAGTCCCGCCGCCTCGCTCACCGTTGAAGCGACCCGGACGGTCACGGGGTCCGGGGTCATAACGTCTCTTACCTTCATCTTCATCACCTCAGGGGAACATCCCGGCGGTGCGCAGACCGGTGTCTTCCGCAAACCCGCACATCAGGTTCATGTTCTGGATCGCCTGGCCGCTTGCGCCCTTGACCAGGTTGTCGATCGCCGAGACCGCGACGACCCGGTCGCCCTCGCTCTCGACGGCGACGTCGCAGAAGTTCGTCCCGCGGACGGCCGCGAGGGTCGGTTTCTGGTAGCGGACGAAGAACTCGTCGGCGTAGAACTTCTTATAGAGCGCCTCGACCTCGTCCTGCCCCATCGGCTCGTTGAGGAGGATATGGGCCGTCGTCAGGATGCCCCGGTTCACCGGGAGGAGGTGGGGCGTGAAGTAGCACCGGGCGGTTGAACCGAGCCGGGCGGCCTCCTGCTTCATCTCGGCGAGGTGGCGGTGGCTCGTCCACTTGTAGGCGCTGAAGTTGTCGCCGACGTTCGGGTAGTGGGTGGTCGCGGAGGGGGAGGTTCCCGCGCCCGAAACCCCGGTCTTTGAGTCGTAGATGATGGTGTGGGCGAATTTTGCGAGCGGCGCCGCCGCAAGCGTCGCCCCCGTCGGGAAGCAGCCCGGGTTCGCGACGAAGGAGGCGCCCGGGATCTCGTCGCGGTGCAGTTCGGGGAGGCCGTAGGGGGCCTCGAAGTAGGCCTCGTGGGTCACGCCGTAGATCTTTTCGTAGACGTCTTTTGGGAGACGGTAGTCGGCCGAGAGGTCGACGGTCCTGATCCCCCGCTCTGCAAGCGTTCCGGCAACCTTCATCGCCGCGGTGTGCGGGACGGCGAGGAAGGCGAAGTCGGCGTCGATATCGCCGGCTCCGGCGTTCCGGAAGACGAGATCGGTCAGACCCCGGAGATGGGGGTGCACCGAGGCGACGGGGGTGCCGTCCAGCTTCCGGGATGTCGCGGCGACGACGTCCGCGGACGGATGGTGCAGCAGGAGCCGCATCAACTCGCCCCCGGTGTATCCGGATGCACCGATAATCGCAATTTCCATAAGAAGAGAGTGTCTTTTATAGAATCTTAAGGCTTTGCGGTGTAGCGTTCGTAGAGCCGGGCGGCCATGGACTCGATCTCGTCCCGCCCCTCGAGTCCTTCGAGGAGATCCGGCGGGAGGGCGGATCTCCCGTAGACGGCGCCCGCGTAGGCTCCGCAGATGAGCGCAATGGTGTCGGTGTTCCCGCCGACGTGCGCCGCGGTGGTGAGGAGAACCGTGATGTCTTTGATCCTGCTGATCAGGAAGAAGGCGAGCGGAACGGTCTGGTAGACGGTGACGTCGTTTCCTATCACCGAGAGCGCGCTCTCGAGGCTGATCCCTTCGTTTGCCAGGCGGACGGCGTCGCGAATCTTGTTGCCGAGGGCGACGTCTTCGAGGCCGGCATGCTTTTCGGCGAGCTCGAGGGCGTCGGAGCGGCCGCGGACGGCGTGGTGGACGAGCATCGCGACGCTGACCGCTCCCGCATGCGCCGCCGGGTGGGTGTGGGTGACGCTACAGGCCTGGACCACCCGTTCGGTGACGTCGATGGGGTCGCCGTAGAGGAGGCCGAACGGGACGGCGATCCCGGTGCAGCCGGCGGTGTTGGAGGAGACACCCCCCGGTTTGCCGCTGGAAAGAAGGAGGTGGCGGCACGCGGCGTCCACGGCGCCGTCGGGGAACCGGAGTTCCTCGTTCATGTACATCCGGGCAAGGGCGGCAGCGTAGGCACTCTCCGAGTAGGCGTCGTCGGCGAGCATCCCGGCGACGAGGAGCATCATCTGGGTGTCGTCGGTGAACTGCCCGGGTTTCAGCCCGGCGTTCGGGTGCCCCCGCCAGGCACGGCGGTATCCCTCGTGGAGGCGCTGGAAGTCGGGCGGCGTGCTCTCCCGCGCCATGCCGAGCGCGTCCCCGATGGCGGCCCCGAGGAGGCAGCCCTTGAACTGATCGAGCATCTTAGGTAGTATCTCTCGTAAGGTTGCTCTTAAGGGTTGTTGTTCTGCGCGCGGGGGACGAGAGAGCATCGCTCCCGCATGGGCTCCGGTCAACGTCGCGGCACAGCGGTGACGTCGATCTGTTTCACCCGTCCGGGCAGTTGTCCTACCCGTTCAACGGATGATACCGTCCCGTTGGGTGTGTCGAGGATTATTCTGTAGTTCTCCCAGCCGGTGGTATTGACGGTGCTCTCCCGGCCGACCGTCTCGCCGCCGGCATCAGTAACGGCGGTGACCACTCTATAGGCATCGATACTCTCCCGCGCCGCAGGGCCGGAGTCCGACGCCGCCTGCCGGAGAGGGGGAAGACTGATGAATGCTACCGATTCTCCCGTCTCGTTGAACACGCCGCCCTTGAAGATGTAGCCTCCCTCGACCAGATCCCGGACCTCGCTGTCGTTTCGCAGTATCCGGGTCATCCGGTCATACCCGGAGACCCGGTCGATCCCGCCGTGTGCGGCTTCGTCATCACCGGCACAATCCGTACTCACCGGGGGGAAAGCGAAGAGGATTGCAGAGAGCACGGCGGCAAGCCCCAACAATACTCCCATTATCTTCTTTGAGTCCATCGGCCCTCCATGGTTGCTGCCGGAGGATTGGCGGGATCAAACATCCCATTCCCGGAATGCCCGGTTCTTTCGGGTACCCTGGAAATGGCCCCTCCCTTATCCATAGCCAGCTCCCAAAGTCGTTCAGGTGCCTGGAGGCAGGGGAGCGTACCTCCGAGCCACGCTCACGGTGCGTCCTTCCCGCGGGACCTCCGGATGAGGAAGTAGCCCACCGCGAGCACGAGCACGGCTCCCAGGCCGCACGCGAGGAGCACGGGGTTGTAGAAGATGCTGTACGCACTTTCGGAACCGTGATACGTCGTCGTATCTCCGGGCTCCGCCAGCACGGCCTCCCGGCCCTCCCCCGCATCGGCCGGCGGTTCTCCACCCGGAGATGCGCACGCTATACCGCTGCCGGCCAGGATGAAGAGCAGCAGGGCGATGCAGATCAGCCCTCCCCGGCCGGTACCGTTTATGAATTGCTTTTCTTTCATCGATCTTCACCTGCCGGTGCATCCCGGGATACGATCCCGGTATTCACGATGGAGACGTCAACGTTCCTCTACATATCTTTTCTGTGCCGCACGTCTACACGTCAGGTCATTCGGATCGACACTCCACTCAAAAACGGCCTTAACGCACCGGGAACCGGTGTTGCGCAGGATGGGGAGGTGCCCGAATGCCGGGCGACCGTCCAGCATTCCGGACATATGTCCGAAAAACCGGACGTTCGAGAAGACCATTGAGGTCCTGAGGGAACGCCTGACGGAGGCGCTGCGGGAAGAGGGGGTGAGAGAGCAGCCGGCTCATAGCCGTTCCGGCCATCACTCGACGATCGATGAGGCGACCTTCGTTATCTCGTCCACGGGGAGTTTTCCTGTCATGCAGAAAGCGGCATCGTTCCACTCCCACCGGAACAGCCAGAGAGAGCCCTCCGAACGGTCGTCGTTCTCGTAGACCAGATGGCCCTGGATGCCGTTACCCTGGACGATCCGCTCCTCATTCCCGGCGACCGTCGGGCCGGGGCACGGCGCGTCCGCGGCCGAAAGCCTCGTTACCCGGAGGTCGCCGGCGGTGCCGGTGTAGGTAAGCGTGACACTGCCGTCGGGGGAGCGGACGGCGCTCTCGAAGGCGTAGCCTTCGGGCAGGTAGGACGGTTCGGGGATATCGGGGCCGAAGACCTCGCGGGCCTCGGCAAGCGTGCCCGCGTGTTCCGGTACGGTCTCCTCGGTGCCGGTGCAGCCGGCAGCGGCAAGGAGGCAGCAGAGCAGGAGAAGGGCAGGGAGAATATTCTTCATGATGGTTCCTCGGGATATCCGGTGCGGAAGAGAGCCGCACTCCCCTGCGGGGGGCCGGCTCCGGCATCCACACCGGGAGACTTTCTCCCCGGCCCTTATACCTTTTCTGTGCCGGGAAGCTACTTGTCCAGCCCCGGCAACCAGGACGGCAAGGTTAATCCAGACTGTAAAGACACCTGAAAACCTCCCCCGTCTCAGCATCCACCCACACCGCAGCAGGGAACGTCACCCCTCGCGACCGATAGTAATCGTCGGTAAACCGGACGTGCCATGCCAGACGAATGTCGTGAGGCTCCTGGAGACCCGCAGGGTAGTTCAGGTCCACCCACTGCTTCTCCGAAGAGAGTATCTGGACCCCTCCGGCACCGTTTTCAGTCATAACGTCCGCTACAATTGCGCCTGCTTCGGATTCCGATATCTTCGCCCCTGCATCGGTCGGCACCTGACCTTCCGGCATCGTCCATGACTTGTAGTAACTCATGACACATCCGGTTGCGGGATGAACGGTGACGGTTATGCCGTCCGAGAGACAGCGCACCCCGCCGATAATCCGGGAGTAGCGTATGAGGTACTCTCCGGGGAGCCCCTCCGCATGAGGAACTACGTACCGGGCCGTTACCAGTGCCAGATCCTGACCGTTATCCCGTTCTTCGATGTAATCGGAAGCAATCTGCTTTGCTCGCTCTAACGAGATCCGCCCCGGATCGGGGTCACTTTCTCCGGTTCGGCCGAATGCGGGATCCAACTCGTCCGGTTTCCCGCCCCGGCACGACCCGAACGCCACGGCATCCATCAGGCTCTTTACGAGGGTTGCAACCCGGGCCCCGGTAACTTCCGGAGAACCCCCGGTCCCGGACGGCGTCACGCAGACGTCGGTAGCCAGGGGCCAGAATTTCGGGATGACGTCCCGTTCGTCGTAAATGATGTGCACGACCTTCTGCTCCCCGCCGACCTCGACCGTCCCTGCCTGGCCGATGACGAGCGACGTCGAGCCGCACCGGACCGTCCCGAGGATCACGTCGCTGCCAACGGTGAACGCGGCCAAACTCCCGGGCTCGCCGGCGACGGTTCCCTCAAAACGCCATGTAGAAGGAAGGGCGACTTCAAACGTGCCCGACTCGTTCTTGACGAAGGCCCGGGTGCCTTCCGCAACGGGGCCCGGCACCGGTTCGAGGTCGAGCACGAACTCCCCGCCGGGGAGGCGGAGCGTCACCGGACCCCCCGAACCCGCGTCGGCGACGAACGCCGCCGGGTCGGCGGTCACGAGGTCGTACTTCCGGAGGGGCGGAAGGCTTGTGAGGTTCGCCCCGCCGGCCGTCGGGACCGGACTGAAGTACGCAGGATCGGTCACGACCACGTCAACCGTAGGGCCGGACGGCAGCCCCGGCGCCACCACGTATCCGGCGTCGGGGAACGTCACGTTCTCATCGAGCAGGATCAGGCCGGGGTGCTGCCGCGCGATCTCCTCAGTGATCGGAACCCTCTGCGGGGTTTCAATGACCGGATTGTACATCGACATATCCCGGGGCCCGGCCCACTCGTCGAAGGTATCGAGCCAGTTCGTGGTTCCCCCGGTGGAGGGCGCCGGAGCCGCGGCGGAACTCGCCGGGAGGATGAGCGCCAATATCAGGAGTACTTTGATTCCCTGCATACCCGGTCACCTCATTGGTTGAGAGGGATCTCGGCATTCTTCTATAAACGATTTCTGTGGCGCGCGTCTACACGTCGGACCTGCCGGATTGGTTCCACGTCAGAAATCGGTACCCTCACCCGCATCAGTACTTCATGTACATCCCAAGCACCGCCGATCCGCCATCGGCCGTCGGGATGAGGGCCACGACCCTGCTGTACTCGTCCAGCCGCTGCGTCGACGTCCATGACGCGGCTCCGTCCTCATCGAACCTCTCCACCCGGAGTTGAGCACCGCCGTAGTCGTTCTCGGCGAGGGCCGCCGAGAGGTACCCGCCGTCAGGAGTCCAGGTTACGGGAGCCGAGGCGTTTATCGCGTTCTGCCGGAGGATGCTCCCGTCCTCGCCGAGCGAGACCTCCAGAACTCCCGCCGGTTCCGCACCCGTGAACCCGGCAAGCAGGCTGTAGCCGCCGGCCGGGTCCTGCCGGGCCGCCGAGAGGAGGTACCGCTCTCCAGGATCGCACCGGAGCGTCGTGTTCCAGACCGGTGCACCCCGGTCGTCGAACTTCGCCGCTATGACGGTTCCGGGCGCCCCTGCTGCTTCCCCGGCGACGAGGCATCCTCCCGCCGGGTCCGGGACGATAATCGGGATCGAACCCGGACTCACGCCTCCGGCCGGCTCCTGCCAGGCGACGCTGCCGTTAGCGTCGATCCTCGCAACCTGGTCGTCACCAGCCGCGATCCAGCCTCCGGCACCCGAGGGTGCGATCGCCCAGTAATCCCCCTCCGCGGCAAGGTCCGTGCGGTGCCGCTCGCTCCCATCTGCGTCCGTCTGGATGACGAGGCCGCGGGAGGCCGCGACGGCGAACCCTCCTGTACCGGCAGGTGCGATCCCCGTCCCACGACAGTCGTCCGGCGTCGGGTAGGTCGTATCCCATGCCACCGCCCCTTCCCGGTCGAGGAGGATGACCCGCGGTGTCGGGTGGAGCTCGCCCACATCCGAGACCGACCCGGCAATCGCGTAGCCGCCGGGGACCTCGACGATGGAGAACGCTTCGTCGAACTTCCCGCTGTCGATGACGGTGAACCACTCCCGGTCCCCGGCATCGTCCAGTTTCAGCACCCAGACATCTCCCTCCAGCGTGCGGTGGCCCGGAGGAACTCCTCTACCTGACGATCGGTCTTGCCGCCCCGTATACCCTCACGACCCCGAACGGCACGCCGATCATCTTCGATCTCCGGGAGATGAGCAGCGTCGCCTCGGGCCCCACCCTCACCGGCGGGGACGCGATCGATCCCGATTACAACAGGGCCCGCCTTCCCCGGGCGTCGGCGACGTTCGTCGTAGCGGGGAAAGATGCACCTGAACCTGTTCTGCCGCCGACCCTCCGGGCAGTGTGACGGGATTCGCCGAATACCCTCTTTTTCGGCCTTACCGGAACCCTCCGGGTTCCGGAATGCTTCTCTCTCCTGGCGGAAGAATACCTGATCGTTTCGGGCCAGGCCCGCTGACGGAGAGATTTCAAGGTATGGAAGAAATTGCGCTCGATCGGGACGACATCACCGCTCTCTCCTCCGACGTCCGGGTCATGATCCTCAAAGCGCTCGATTCCCGGCCGATGACGGTCAGCGAGCTCGCCGATCGACTCGGTCTTGCAAAGTCGACCGTCCACCAGCACCTTGCCGTTCTCGCCAGCGCGGATCTCGTGGCCCACGCGAGCGCCCGGAAATGGCGGGACTACACCCTGACGGAGAAGGGGCGGCGGATCCTTCATCCCGGGAGGGATCACCGGATCACCATCATCCTCGGCACGTCCCTGGTTGCCGTGACGGCCGGAGCGCTCTGCGTGACATCATTTCTCCGCGGTTTCGCCGTCCAGGGAGGAAGCGTCGTCCGGGAACCCCTCCTCCTCTACGCGGGTGAGGCGCTCCTCGGCGTGACGGTCGTGCTCTGGTACCTTGCGATGCGGTGCCGGCGGAGAACCACCCCTATACCGGCGTAGTTTCTCTCTCAGTCGCATAAACGCCTGCTCCTGGGGCGTGGGACCGGAATCCCCTGCCTCACCCCGGTGCCGCCTAACTTTCGATGAAGTCGATCAGATAGTAACTCCCACAATACTCCACGATCTTCCCCCGGTAACTCTTTGCGATACGTCCCGCCTCGTCTTCGGATAGCGGCACCTCCAGGCCGCCGCTATGGAGGGTCTCGTTCACTGTGGGGAGTTCGGCGAAATCGGCATCAGTGAGCCGGGCGATATCGTACCCGGCGCTCCGGAAGTCGGCCTCGGTCCAGTTTGCAGGAAGATCGAACCCGTAATATTCCGCCCTCCCGTTGCTGATATTGTGCAATATGAGGTAGTAGCCACTCAGCATTGCGGGCGGCCCTTCCGGGACGACGTCGGCGGAAGAGTAGACGTAGTGGAGAACTCTCTCTGGAGATACGGTGTCGTGCTGTTTCGTGCTCTCCACGTAATATTCGACACCACCGATCCTGAACAGGGCGAGAAAAACGCTGTCGCTGACGGTCAGAAGCGCCGCGCCCCCCCTGTCAAGCGTGCCGGAGAAGGAGTGCCTCCCCGCACTGCGGGATTCGGGGTCGTGCAACGACTCCTGCAGGTCCGCCGTGTAGGGCAGCCCGGCGATGTACACGATCAGCGGTTCGCCGCTGAGTAGGCGGTCCCGGATTGCCTGCGTATCGTAGACCACAAGGTCGTAGCGCCGGACTGACGACGGGATCCCGAGATCGCCGGGATCCCGGGTCGAGGCGTCTCTTTTCTCCGTGAAAGAGTCGATATGGACCAGGACCCGCTCCTGCGGGGTTGTGGTATCGGCGACCTCCGTGCCGGGTCCGAAAACCGCAAAACCTGCCGCCAGCACCGTAGCCACGGCAACCAGAAGCAGAGCCGGGAGCAGGGGATTTTTCTGGATCATTTCAGCACACCACATGCGATCTGTTCTGAGGGGTGAGGGGCAAGCCCGCTCCACCCCTTCCGGGAACTATTGCCGGCACCTGTACTCACCACCAGCAGGGGAAGTTGATCCCCGACCTTAACAATAGGATGCGACAACACCCTTCGTTTCAGTAATTCTCCGCGAGTTATCATGGTTGGCATCGCCATAAAAGCCATCGGTTGCCGAAAATTGCAGCCAGGCCGTTTTCATGAAACACCCCCACATAACGGTCTGATAGTACCTGTTATGTTCGTAAA
>NZ_JMIO01000029.1 GCF_000691865.1 Methanoculleus sp. MH98A
GCACCTCTCTTGGTGACAAATTACGCCCTGAGGTCGTCCCGCAGTTGATCGATACACGGCACCCATTCGGCAACGAGTCGCTCTTCGCCCCGAAGCAGAACCTCACGCTGACAGCAAGTTCCTCCGGAACGCCCAACGAGCGCGGTTATTACAACCCCGAAGGATACCGGTACTCCTACACCATCCCCGTCTACGCGCACTACGAGAACGGGACGCAGGTCTCGATCTCGTCGGAAATTGAGGGGTCAAACCGGTGGCTTGAAGGATTCGATTTTGCCGGGCAAAATCGATACTCCGATGCGTACTCTCTCACCATCACCGGCGACCCGCAGGGCTGGATGCCTGCTGAAGGCAAAGTGACGGCAGGGCAGGGAGGCTACCGGGAGTGGCAACTCAACCTCACCCCTACTTCCGGTGCAGGGGAGTAGAACGGACGCACCGGCCGGGTTTCCAGAAAAAGAGACGAGGGCCCTACACCGTCTTCACAAGCGACGCGAGGTATTGCCCGACCTCGCTCGTCTTCTTCGCGCCGCCCATGTCCCGGGTGACGTATCCGTCGAGGATGCTCCTCTCGATTGACCGAAGAACGGCCGCCGCCGCCTCGTGCTCGCCGAGGTGGTCGAGGAGCATCGAGCCCGCCCAGACGGTGGCGAGCGGGTTCGCGACGTCCTGGCCGCGGTACTTCGGCGCGGAGCCGTGGATCGGCTCGAACATCGATGTGCCGTTCGGGTTGATGTTTCCGCCGGGGGCGAGGCCGAGCCCGCCCTGGATCATGGCACCGAGGTCGGTGATGATGTCGCCGAACATGTTCGGCGTGACGACGACGTCGAACCACTCGGGGTTCTTGACGAACCACATCGTGACGGCGTCGACGAAGTTGAACTCCGTTGCAACGTCCGGGTAGCCGGCAGCGACGTCGGTGAAGACGTCCCGCCAGAGGCCGTAGATGTCGGAGAGGACATTTGCCTTGTCGACCGACGTGACCTTCTTCTCCCTCGCTGCGGCAAGGTCGAAGGCGTAGCGGATCGCCCGCTCCGCACCCGGCCGGGTGACGACGCCGATCTGGTAGGCGAGCTCTTCGGCGTCGGTCTCGACGTCGAGGCCGAACCTGACGCTGTAGATGTCGCGGACGACTTCGAGGGTCTTTTTCTCGCGTTTTCCGGCGAACCGCGAGCCGATCCCGACGTAGAAATCCTCGGTGTTCTCCCGGACGACGACGAAGTCGATGTCCTCGGGGCGCTTGTTCGCGAGCGGCGTTGCCACGCCGTCGAGGAGCTTGATCGGCCTGAGGTTGATGAACTGGTCGAAGTGGAACCGGATCGCGAGCAGGATGCCTTTCTCGAGGATCCCGGGCTTCACCCGGTCGTCGCCGATGGCGCCGAAATAGATCGCGGAGAACTTCGAGAGCTCCGTGATATCCTCCTCGGTCAGGAGTTCGCCGGTCGCGAGGTAGCGGTCGGCCCCGATATCGAAGTCCGTCCACGCGATGTCGAACCCGTAGCGCTCTCCCGCGGCATCGAGGACCTCCTTGCCCGCCGCGACGATCTCGGGGCCGATACCGTCCCCGCCGATTGCGGCTACTCGGTGCTGCATGTCTTCACCTCATCCAGATCTTTTGCGTAGGCCACCAGGCCGCCGGCATCGACGATCTCCTTCATGAACCCGGGAACCGGCTCGACGGCGAGCCTTTTGCCGTTCGCCTCGATGAAGCCAGCGGCGATATCCACCGTGACGGTCTCGCCGTCCCGGATGCTATCCGCCTCAGGACAGACCAGCGGCAGGAGCCCGGTGTTGACGGCGTTGCGGTAGAAGATCCGCGCAAAGGACTTCGCGACCACGACCTTCACCCCGGCGCCGAGGAGCGCGAGCGGCGCGTGCTCGCGGGAGGAGCCGCACCCGAAGTTGGTGCCGGCGACGACGACGTCGCCCTCCCGCGCCTCCTTTGCGAACGCATCGCGCGTCCCCTCGAACGCGTGCTTCGCGAGTTCCGCCGGATCGTAGATCGTGAGGAACCGCCCGGGGATGATTGCATCCGTATCGATATCGTTGCCGAACTTCCAGACTCGCATGATTCACACCTCCCTCGGGTCGGTGATCTCGCCGTAGAGGGCGCTCGCCGCCGCCGTCGCCGGCGAGGAGAGGTAGACCGACGCCTGCGTGCTCCCCTGCCTGCCCCGGAAGTTCCGGTTCGACGTCGAGAGCGAGACCTCGCCCGGCGCGAGGAGGCCGAACGCCCCGCCCATGCAGGGGCCGCAGCACGGCGCCTCGACGAGCGCGCCCGCCTCGACGAACCGTTCGATGAGCCCCCCGCGGAGGGCCTTGAGGTACTCGGTGCGCGAGGCCGGGATGACGATCACCCGGACGCCGTCCGCGAAGCGGTCGGCGTTCCCCATCACCTCCGCCGCCTCGAAGAGGTCTTCGTAGCGGCCGTTCGTGCAGGAGCCGATGAAGACCTGGTCGACCTTTGTTCCCGCGACATCGCCGACATCCACGACGTTGTCGACGTTGTGCGGGACGGCGACCTGCGGGGCGAGGTCCGTGACGTCGTAGTGCCGCCGCTCCGCGTATGCGGCGTCCTCATCGCCCGCAAGGTCGAACGGCTCGAGCTCGCGGCGGGCGGTGACGTAGTCCCAGGTGGCCGCATCGGGTGCCACGATCCCCGCCTTCGCCCCCATCTCTATCGCCATGTTCGCGCAGGTCATCCGGCCCGCCATGCTCATCTCGCGCATGGCAGAGCCGGTGAACTCGAGCGCCATGTAGGTCGCCCCGTCGGCGCCGATGTCGCCGGCGAGGGAGAGGATGAGATCTTTTGCCCCCACCCTCCGGCCGAACGCACCCTCGACCTCGACCAGAATGCTCTCGGGCACCCGGAAGTAGAGCGCCCCGAACTTCAGGACGAAACCCATATCGGTCGAGCCGATCCCGGTCGCAAACGCGCCCGCCGCACCGTAGGTGCAGGTGTGCGAGTCGGTCCCGACGACGATCTCGCCCGGCGCCGCCCGCCCCTTCTCCATCACGACCTGGTGGCAGACGCCCTCGAGGAGGTCATAGTTGTGGATCCCCTGCTCGTCCGCGAACCGGCGCATGAAGACGTGGTTCTCGGCGGCGGGTATCGAGTCGGCGGGTACCTGGTGGTCGAAGAGCATAATGATCCGTTCGGGATCGAATACGCGCTCTCCACCCATCTCGCGAAAGACCCTGACCGCAAGCGGGCCGGTGATATCGTGGATCATCGCTGCATCCACGGGTGCCATCACCACCTCTCCCGCACGGACGGGTCTGCCGCACCGTTGCGAAAATATCTTTTCTGCGATAGTCGCCGACATACTGTATCGTGTCTTTGGTACGCGTTCCGGACGTATGTAGTTTGCCGGGGGCCGCCGGAGTGGT
The DNA here is from genome assembly GCF_000691865.1 of Methanoculleus sp. MH98A. Lineage (GTDB taxonomy): Archaea > Halobacteriota > Methanomicrobia > Methanomicrobiales > Methanoculleaceae > Methanoculleus. The sequence continues at coordinate 3,391 of NZ_JMIO01000029.1, forward strand.
GCAGTGAATCGGAGGGCGTTCCGCCCGATTTCCCGGGACATTACCCTTATGTGGCCGCGTGCGGATTCTATAAGGAGAAGCGATGACCGACGGACCGACCCCGGCAATGCGGCAGTACTATTCAGCGAAAGCCCGGTACCCCGACGCCGTCCTCTTCTTCAGGATGGGGGATTTCTACGAGACCTTCGGCGAGGATGCCGGCGTGGTGGCCCGCGAACTCGACATCACCCTGACGGCCCGGGGCAGGGACAAGAACGGCGACCGGATGCCGCTCGCGGGCGTCCCCCATCACGCCGCCGACGGCTACATCGCCCGCCTGGTGAACAAGGGCTACAAGGTGGTGATCTGCGACCAGATTGAGGACCCCAAAACCGCAAAAGGCGTGGTAAAGCGGGACGTCACGAGGGTGATCACCCCGGGAACCCTGATCGACTCCTCGATGCTCGCCTCGGCCGGCGCCCACTACCTTATGGCGGTCGCACCCGACCGGAAGGAAACCTTCGGCCTCGCGTTCCTGGACGTCTCCACCGGTGAGTTCTTCGTCTCCGCGGGGAGCGGCGGGCGCGAATACGCCGAGATCGTCTCGGAGGTCGTCAGGTACCGCCCAACAGAAGTGATCGTCCCCGAGAGCCTCGCAAACAGCCTCCCCAGCCGGCTCGAAGCCCTCGGGGTGACGGTGAGCCGCTACCGCGACGACGCCTTCGAGACCGACGCGGCCTGCGAGCAACTCTGCGAGCAGTTCGGGACGGCGACGCTCGACGGCTACGGTTGCGCGGAAATGCCGGGAGCGATCGCCGCGGCCGGAGCAGCGCTCCGCTACGCCCAGGATACACAGCAATCATCCCTATCCCACATCTCGGGGCTCTCGACACGGGTTCCGTCGGGGAACATGGCGCTCGACGCAATCACCCTGCGGAACCTGGAGCTCACCGCGGGGATCCGCGGCGTTGGCGACGCAAACACCCTTCTTGCCGCGCTCGACGTCACGGAGACGTCAATGGGGAGCCGGACGATGCGGTCGTTCCTGATCGCCCCCCTGCTCGGGAAGGAGCCCATCGAGGCAAGGCTCGACGCGGTGGAGTGGTTCTTCGAGAACGCGCTCGACCGACAGGCGCTTCGCGCGACCCTCGGCGACTTCGCCGATATTGAGCGGATAGCAGGAAGGATCGCCTACGGGAACGCCGGGCCGAGGGATCTCGCGACGCTTCGCGACTCTCTCTCTACCATACCGGACGTAAAGGCGCTCTTTTCTGCCGATGCCCCGACCCTGGTTCGCGAAACCCTCGCCGCGATGAGCGACCACGCTCATGTCGTCGACCTCGTCGGCCGGGCGATCGTCGACGACCCCCCGGCACGCGCGCAGGTCGGTGGGATGATCCGGGAAGGGTTCAACGAGAAACTCGACGAACTCCGGCACCTTGCGACGTCCGGGAAGGACTGGATCGCGGAGTTCCAGCAGCAGGAGCGGGAGAGGACCGGGATCAAGTCGCTCAAGATCGGCTACAACCGGGTCTTCGGCTACTACATCGAGGTGACGAAACCGAACCTGCACCTGGTGCCGCCGGAGTACGAGCGGCGGCAGACGACCGCAAACGGCGAGCGCTACACGATCCCCGACCTCCGGGAGAAGGAGGCGATGATCGCAACCGCCGAAGAGCGGCTTGGCGCCCTCGAAGCGGAGATCTACGCTGAACTCATCCGGACGCTCGTAGCGGAGGTCGGCGCCCTCCAGACGACCGCCCGGGCGGTGGGGCTCCTCGACGTGTATTCGGCGCTCGCCGAGGTCGCCGCCCGTTACGGCTACACCCGGCCGGTGATCGAGGAGAGCGGCCGGGTCGTCATCCGCGACGGCCGCCACCCCGTGGTGGAGCGGCACCTCCCGGTACCGTTCGTCCCGAACGACACGGAACTCGATTCCGCCGGCGACCAGATCATGATCATCACCGGGGCGAACATGGCGGGCAAGTCCACCTACATGCGGGCGGTGGCGCTCTGCTGCATCATGGCCCAGATGGGGAGTTTCGTCCCGGCCCGGCACGCGACGATCGGGATCGTCGACCGCGTCTTCACCCGGGTGGGGGCGTTTGACGACCTTGCCTCCGGGCAGTCCACGTTCATGGTCGAGATGCTGGAACTCGCGAACATCCTGAATAACGCGACGGCGCAGAGTCTCGTCATCCTCGACGAGATCGGGCGGGGGACGAGCACGCTCGACGGGTGCTCGATTGCCCGGGCGGTGGTGGAGTTCCTGCACGGGAAGGCGGTCGCGGGGCCGAGGACGCTCTTCGCGACCCACTTCCATGACCTGATCGATCTCGAAGGATCGCTCAAACGGGTGAAAAACTTCCACTTCGCCGTGAAGGACACCGGAACCGACGTCGTCTTCCTCCGCAAGATCATCCCCGGCGCGACCGACCGGAGCTACGGCGTCCACGTCGCCCACCTTGCCGGGATCCCGAAGAAGGTGACCGACCGGGCAATGGAGATCCTGAAGGAGGCGTCGACGCGGGAGTTCTCAGCCGGGGTGCGGGCTCCCCGCTACACCCAGATGCTCCTCGTCGACCCCGGCGAGGGGGTCGTGGAAGAGAACCCGGCGGTAAGGGAGCTTAAAAGTTTGAATCCCGACGAGATGACGCCGATCGATGCTCTGAACGCCCTCTGCCGGCTCCAGAAGATGGCGAACGAGGAGAGGGAGCGATGACGAAGATCCGCGTCCTCGACCCCGATACCGTGAACCAGATCGCCGCCGGGGAGGTCGTGGAACGGCCGGCATCGGTGGTGAAGGAACTCCTGGAGAACGCGATCGACGCGGGTGCGACGAGCATCCTCCTCGACGTCTCCTCGGACATGACGGGGATCACGAAGATCCGGGTGACCGACAACGGCGAGGGCATGACCGGGGAGGAGGCGGTCCTCGCGTTCCACCCCCATGCGACGAGCAAGATCCGGGACATCGCCGACCTCTCTGCCGTCCGCACCCTCGGGTTCCGGGGGGAGGCGCTCGCGAGCATCGCCGCCGTCGCGGAGGTAACATTGGTCACCCGCCCGCGGGGAGGGGGAGCGCTCGCCGGGACGCGGCTGGTGGTCAGGGGCGGCGAGATCGTGGAGAAGAACGAGGTCGGGGCCCCGGAGGGGACGACGATCGCGGTGGAACGCCTCTTCTACAACACCCCCGCCCGCCGGAAGTTCCTCAAAAGCAGGAACACCGAACTCGCCCACGTCTACGCGGTCGTGGAGAATCTGGCCCTCGCCCACGGCGAGGTCGCCTTCCGGGTGGTGCACAATGGAAAAGAGCGGATGGCGACCCAGCGATCGGGAGGGGCCTTGAACACCATCGCGGGACTCTACGGCGCTGAACTCGCCCGCTCGCTCGTCCCGGTCGAGGGAAGGCTCCCGTTCCTCCGTATCGGCGGCTACATCTCCCGGCCGTCGGAGAGCCGGGGAAGCCCATCGCAGATCTCCGTCAGCATCAACGGCAGAAGCATCTCCTCCCGCCGGATCGCCGCCGCCGTCCGGGAAGGCTACGGCACCCTCCTTCCGAAAGACCGCTATCCGGTGGCGTTCCTCGAACTTTCGATAGACACCAATCTTGTGGACGTCAACGTCCACCCGACCAAACGGGAGGTCCGCCTCTCCCGGGAGCGGGAGATCACGGGGGCGATTGCGGCCGCCGTCGAGGAGGCGCTTGCCGGTCACGACCTCACACGCGAAACTCCGGTCGAGCCGGTACAGCAGCAGATCGCCCGGGCAGATCCCGAACCGGTGCCGACCCCGTCGCCGGTCGGCGAGCCCGGGGCATCCTACGCGGCCGGTCACCGGGGGCTCACCCTCTCCGATAAGCAACTCCGCCGGACCGAGACGGAAGGCGGAGAGAACCTCCTCCCCGCAATGGAGCCGATCGGACAGGTGGCCGCGACCTACATCGTGGCGGAGGGGACCGACGGCACCCTCTACCTTATCGACCAGCACGCGGCCCACGAACGGGTCCTCTACGACCAGGTCGCGGAACAGCGCGATAAGAAGGCCGGGTCGCAGGAACTGATCGCGCCGGTCGTCCTCTCGCTCCCCCCGAAGGAGTCCGCCGCGCTCCGGGACGCGATCCCTCTCCTCGCGGACGGGGGGTTCGTGGTGGATGAGTTCGGCCGGGACACCTTCGCCGTCCGGGCGGTGCCGGCCGCCCTCGGCGCAATCGAGGATCCCGGGGCCGTCCGGGAGACGATCGCCGACCTTCTCGCCGACGAATCCCGAACCGCACCCGACCGGCGTGAGGCGGTCACCTGTATCGTCGCATGCCGTGGAGCGGTGAAGGCCGGCGCCCTCCTCACGCCCGATCAGCAGAAGCGTCTCATCATGCAACTCGCCCGGACGAAGACCCCCTGGACATGCCCGCACGGGAGGCCGACGGTCGTGGCGTTCGACAGGCGCAAACTCGACGGGATGTTTCGGCGGGGGTAGAGCCACCCGGCCGGAGTGATGTGAAATTCTCACGAAACTTCTGTTTTTTTAGAATTAACTGGCACAAACCGCCCCGAAAAACTAAATCCCGTATCATAATGGATTTATCCAGGGAGATTACTACGATTATATGTCGCAACGGGCTCCCGTTGCAGACGAAACGGATTGAACCATACGACACCACTCCAGCAGATTCGCCTCCATATGAGAGGACCAGAGGATAACCACTACAGGCCTAAACGACCTGACTATCGAATCGTTCGATATTCTCGCCCCAGCGATCCTCCCTCTGGTCACCCGCGATATCATGCTGGAAAAGAACAGGTGACGGGAAACCCCCAAACGTCCTGCCGAAGAAGATCACCTCTCGACAACTCCATTTACCCGCCACCTTTTTTTTGTGATGCCGAATTTACAGCCAGGGCTGTCGTCCTCGATGCTTCCGGAATAATGTGCTGCCAAAAAGTTAGATGAACCGGAACGACTCCGCCGCCGGAGTCGCGTCGGCGTTATAAACATCGTACCCGGGGGGGAAGACCGTGTGCATGACCGAGTAGATGACGTCGTCCCTGACGCCGTAACGGATGACAAAGGTGTACCGCTCCTCATCGACGATGGGGACGGAGAAGACCGACTCGTATGCCGGGACGCCGTCAAGGGAGATCGTCTCCGTCGAGACCCATTCGGCATCGATCCCGGCGCTAAGGTCCTCCACATAGGTCGCGTTCAGCGTTTCGAGAACGTCCTCGACGTCCCCCTGGCCCGAGAGCGGGTTCGTGTTCACGCGGACCTCCTCGTGCTTATCCGGCGAGGAGAACCAGACGCTCTCGCCGGACTCGGTGTAGGACCACCCCTCCGGGCAGGTGACGGCATACCCGTAGGTGGTGTTGACGTAGGTGCCGTTCCCGGGAACGGGCACCGGGGTCGAGGTCGGGGTCGGAGCCGGGGTAGGAGGCTGGGTCGGGCCGGGGTCGGGCGGCTGCGGCGAGGAGAGTCCCGGCAGCAGAACCACCATGACGACGGCCAGGGCAACCACGAGAACCCCGCCAATCAGCAGTTTCTCTGATCTCATACTATCCGGGTACGTGGCCCGGGGAAGGATAAATACCCTTCAGTCAGGCACGGGGGGCACGAAGATCGGCGAGCAGGTCGTCGAGGGTTTCCGCGTATTTCACCCGGATGCCGAGGTTTTCCTCGATATACTCTTTTGAATCCACGATGACCGGCCGCTGCCGCACGATCCGCAATCCGCCGAACGATCGGGCCTCTTCACGATAATCGAAGACCCGATTATTCTCGTTGGAGAGAATGAGGAGTGTCTTCCCGCCGCGGCGAGCAGCCTCGGCCTTTTCGAGGATCCCGCCGACAGGGCCGATCCTCCCGTCCTCATCGAGGGTTCCCGTCACGGTCACGCTCTCATTGAGCGCAAAGTCCTCCAGCACCGAAAGGAGGAGGACGGCCATCAACGCCCCCGCACTGGGGCCGTCGATCTCGGAGATATCCTCGGGCCCCTGGATGCTGAAGATGATATCGTTCTCCGTAAGATCCGCGCGGGACCGATTGGCGGCGACAGCGACCGCAAGATTCGCGGCGTCCTGAAAGACGATCCCCATCCTGGGCGTCGTCTGGACGAGCACCCTTTCTTTCCCGGGCACGACCTCGACCGAGACGTTCACCATCGCTCCCTCTTCGGTCACCTCTTCGTAGAGTAACGGGCCGCCCCGGTCGACCTCGACCTTCTGGAGGATGACCGGCACCTGCATCGAGGCAGCACTTCCGTTCCCGACCACCTTCACCGGGGACAGAGGGGCGACGGTCGCACTCGGAGAAATTTCGGCCTCCTCCGGTTTGGAGAGCGCCGGGGAGAGGTCGTCCGCCGGCACGAGGGCGACGGCCAGGAGAAAGACATTCGCAACAAGCGACAGAACGAGCAGAATCGTCAGGGTCCTCTCCTGTGTGCGCATATGCTGCCCGAATACCATGTATCCGGATATATACCTTTCTGGTGCGTGATGGCTCGTTAGAGCCGGAGCGGGAGCACCGCCAGGTGCGACTCGCGACTGGCGCGAGCATCACGAGCGGCAGGAGTTCGAGCACCGCCAGGGAAGGCGGGCAGCTTTTTACACGGCCAGGTTAACAAAAAACAATTAACTCGGCGGAGAAAGGCAATTGTTTTCTTCCACAAGAATGAAATCCCTCACGTATCCAGCAGAAATTCAATTAAAGCAGGTACGCTCCGCTGTATAACAGTTACACAGGTGTAAAGATGACAAAAACCAGTTATGTGCTCTGTGCACTCATCGTTGCGGCAGGAATGCTCTGCTGCGGTTGTACGACCACGACAACGCCGGAAGATCCGGCCGCGACTCGGACGATCACCGACATGGAGGGGAACCGGATCACGCTGCCTGCAAAAGGAGCGACGTTCGGTGTCTTCGGCGGCCCCATCAGCCAGGTGCCCTACCTCCTCGGGGCAAACGCCAGCATCGTTGCAGTCACGAAAGGGCCGCAGATGATGGAGATGATGCAGGAGATGGACCCGGGCATCATCGATAAACCGGCGCCGCGGACGACGAACGGCAACGTGAACATCGAAGAACTCCTGGTCGCGAACCCCGACTGTGTCATCGCCTTCGATGTCGACGGGAAGATCGTGGAATCGCACACCGACATCCCGGTCATCTACCTCTCCGGCACCATGGGCGACGGGTTCGACGAGATGCGGCGGGAGATCGCCTTCATGGGCGAGGTCTTCGGAAAGCCCGATCGGGCGCAGGCCTACATCGACTACCTTGATGGAACCCTCGCATTCCTCCGCGAGCGCACCGGCGATATCCCCGACGACGAACGCGCCACCGTCTTCCTGGGCGAGGGCGTAAGCCATCTCCAGACGCTTGGCGGCGACACGTTCTTCGCCGAGTGGACCGAGGCTGCGGGGTGCAGAAACGCTGTCGCCGGCATCGAGACCACGCTGGGGCAGCAGGAGGGGATGCACACCGGCATCAACGAGATCTCGATGGAGCAGGTCCTTGCCGTCGACCCCGATATCATCATCATCGATACCGGCAGCCCCACCGAACTCAAGGACGACAGCCGCTGGAAGGAACTCGGTGCCGTCAAAGAAGGCCGGGTCTACAGGGAGCCGACCGGAGTCTTCCTCTGGAGCCGCCCGTCCGCCGAATCCGCCGTCCTCTACCCGCTCTGGCTCGCGTATAATGCCTACCCCGACCGTTTCGAGGACGTGCCGCTCACCGACCGGGTTAAAGACTTTTATGCCGAGATCTTCGAGTTCCCCATCACCGATGCGCAGGCGCAGAAGGTCATCGACGGCACCTACGGGAGCGTGACGTTCGGCCAGGTGAAGCAGTCCTGATGAGACAGAGCTCAACGAGCGCCGACGTGCAGACCAATGGAGGAGCCACGGTGACCGGGACGGCGGCGGCAAACCAGGCCCACAACAGGAGCTGGGGAGAACAGCACCCCGGCACCATCCTGATGCTCCTCCTCGGCGTGCTCGGGGTTTTGGCGTTCGTCGCCCTGATGGTCGGCCGGTACATGATCCCGCCGGAGACGGTGATAGCGGCGCTCTTAAGTTCGGTCTTCCCGATCGAGGAGACCTGGGCGGCGACAGCGACTTCAGCCGTCGTAAACGTCCGCATCCCCCGGATCATCGCCGGCCTCCTCGTCGGGGCCGGGCTCGCCATCAGCGGAGCCTCGTTCCAGGGGATGTTTCGGAACCCCCTGGTCTCCTCGCAGATACTGGGCGTGGCCTCCGGCGCGGGCTTCGGAGCGGCAATCGGCATCCTCCTCTCCGACAGCCTCGTCCTTGTCCAGATCCTTTCGTTCGTCTTCGGCCTGCTCGCTGTGGGGATGGCCTACGGGCTCAGCCGGGTCAGGAGCACGACCCCGATCCTGATGCTCGTCCTCTCGGGGATCGTGATCGCATCGCTCTTCTCGGCCCTCACCTCGATGGTGAAGTACGTGGCCGACCCGATGAACAAGATGCCGGCGATCGTCTTCTGGCTGCTCGGATCGCTCAACCACGTCTCGGCGCCGGACCTGATGATCCTCGGCCCGATCATCGCCGTCTCGATAGTGGGGCTGCTTGCCGTCCGGTGGCGGATCAACGTCCTCACGATGGGCGATGAGGAGGCACGGGCGCTCGGGGTGAACACCGAGCGCTTGAAGGTCGTCATCATCCTCCTCTCGACCGTGATCACCGCTGCAGCGGTCTGCATGAGCGGGATCATCGGGTGGATCGGGCTTGTTATCCCGCATATGGGACGGATGCTCGTCGGGCCCGACAACCGCTACCTTCTGCCGATATCGGTGCTCCTCGGGGGAGCGTTCCTGATCGCCGTCGACACCGTCGCGAGGACGGCAGCCCCTGCCGAGATACCGATCGGCATCCTGACGGCGGTCATCGGGGCGCCGATATTTGCGGTGCTGCTCCGGCGGAACAACCCGGGGTGGTGAGCATGGGGTGCCGCATCAGCGTAGAGGATATAGCGTTCAACTACCCGGGTGGAGCCACCGTCTTTACGGGCATCTCGCTCGCCGTGGACGAGGGATGCGTGTACTCACTCCTTGGCCCGAACGGCACCGGGAAGTCCACGCTCCTCAAGTGCATGGCCGGGCTCATCTCCCCATCGCACGGCCGCGTTCATCTTGACGGGCGCGATATCGCGGGGATGCAGCCGCACGAGATTGCCAGGCAGGTCGGGTTCGTTCCCCAGACACAGGTCTCACCGTTCCCGTTCATGGTCAGGGACATCGTCCTGATGGGCAGGGCGTCCCATCTCGGCCCCTTTGCAACCCCGTCTGCGGAAGACGAAGAGATTGCTGCCGACGCCCTCGGACGGGTCGGGATCTCTCACCTCGCCGATCGTCCGTGTACCGGGATCAGCGGCGGCGAGTGGCAGCTTGTCCTGATCGCCCGGGCGATCGCACAGCGTCCGGGGATCCTCCTGCTCGACGAGCCGACGTCCCACCTGGATCTCGGCAACCAGGTACGGGTGCTCGACGTGATCGGGAGACTCGCAGAGGACGGAATGACCATTGTCGTCGCGACCCATTTCCCGGATCACGCGCTTCTGACGTCGAACCGGGTTGCAATCCTGAAAGATCAAGGAATCCTTGCTATTGGAAGCCCCGAAGAGGTTATCGGCGAGGATACCATGCACCGGGCCTACGGTGTGGACGTGCGGATCATGCACCTCGACGACCCGTTCAACCGGCGGATCTGCGTGCCTGTGATGAGGGCGTCCAGGGGAACGGCACCATGACGGAGCAGCCGAACAACCCTTTTTTTCACCGGCGGGAGAGACCGGGTGTCAGCGATGCTCGAAGGACCGCCACGCCGCCCTTCGCGTTCTTTGCGGCTCGCGTGAGACTGTAAGCGGAGGAACTTAGTGAACTGAGAACCTCACGCCCCCATCCGGCAGAGGTCCCGCATCGCCCGCAGAACGTAGAGCCGCTCCCCCTCGAGCGGTTCCTCGTCGACGACGAACGAGACGAATCCCTCGCGGGCGAAGAGTTCCCGGACTTCGTTAAGCCCGGTCAGCGACGAGACGAGCAGCAGGATGCGCCCATAGAGCGCGAGCACCCTCCCGGCATCCGCGACGAACCGTTCTATCACTAACCTTCCTGTCGGCCCGCCGTCGAGGGCGTACTCCAGCCAGTCGTCCATCCGCTCATCGGGAGCCGTCGGGAGGTAGGGCGGGTTGAAGAGGATAAGGTCGAACGGGCCGGAGACGCCCGCAAAGAGGTCGGTTCGGACCGCCGCCACCCCGCGGGCGCGGGCGCATCGGACGGCGTGGGGGTTGATGTCGGTCGCGGCCACGCTCGCCGCCCGGCCAAGAAGCCCGGCCGCGACGTAGCCGCTCCCGGTCCCGACCTCGAGCACCCGGTCGCCGGCCGGATCTCGCGGAGCGCCGCCCGGAGGAGGAGGAACGAGTCCTCCGCCGAAGGATAGACCTGATCGGGGAGCATCCCTAACACCCGGCAAGCGTGTTCGCGATCAGCGCGAACTCCTCGAGCGTCAGGTCTTCGGGCCGGCGCTGCAGGAGGTCGTCGGGGAGATCCGCGATCGTCCGCTCGATCGCCTCCGGCGAAAACGCATCCTTCCCGCTCCGGAGACCCTTCCGGACGGTCTTACGCCGGTGCGAGAAGAGCACCCGGACGACGTCCGCATAGACCTCGCGGTCCGCGATAGGGTACGGCGGCTCGTGCGGCGTGATCCGGACCACCCAGGACCGGACCTGCGGCCTCGGCCGGAACGAGCCGGGCGAGAGTTCGAGGAGCGGTTTTACCGAGGCATAGGTCTGCACCATCACCGAGAGCCGCCCCACGTTCGGCGTTCCCGGCGGCGCGACCATCCGCCGGGCGAACTCCTTCTGGTACATCAGGACGGCGACCTCAAAGCCTATCTCAAGCAGCCGGAACGTAATCTTCGAAGAAACGGAGTAGGGAAGGTTCGCGACGACGATCTCGAACGGCGGGATATCCACCTTCTTCGCGTCGCCTCTAATAATCTCAAGACGGCCTTCCCCGATCTCGTCGTCAAACGCGATCTCGAGTTCTTCCACGAGAGCCGGATCGATCTCTACCGCAATGACATCGGCACCCCGGTCAAGGAGGGCGCGGGTGAGGATCCCTTCGCCGGGCCCGATCTCGAGCACCCTCCTGCCGGAAACATCGACAAAACCGGCAATCCTCTCGACGGCCCGCTGGTCGACGAGAAAGTGCTGATCCCTCGGAGCACTCATCTCGATGTGAAGACGTGATACTTTTCGTCCGGCTCCTCGATCTCGCGCAGGATCCGGCTGACAATCATTCGATCAGGGTGTGGGAGCGACTTGATCCGCCCGGAGATATCGGCGAAACTCTCAAACGGCTTCTTCCCGCGCTGTTCGATGATCTCCCACATCAACTTCTTCCCGATGCCGGGAAGCAGGTGCAGCATGTGAAACTTCGGCGTGATGGGCACGGACCTGTTGAAGAAGTCGACGAACCGCGGCTCGTTCTCGCTGACGATCTGCTCGACCACGAACGGCAGCTCGAGTTTCGCCGTCGCCGTCAGGTCGTCGTAACTGATCCGCCGCTTGACGCGCTCGACCTTCTCCCGCTCCGCATCGCCGATATAGACGCGGTCGTAAATCTGGATATCCGCACCCTGCTTTGGGATGAGCTCGAGCAACTTGAACTGGTCCACGCCGACCGCCTGGACGACCGGCTCACGCTTGTAGGCCGGGCGCTGCTCGCTCATGTATCCCATGGGGAGGACATCGATGACTACCGCGTTCTCCTCTTTCCTTTCGGTCTTCATTGGCACCACCCCTTCAATCAGAAGTGGGTCATTACCAGGTCGAGGATCTCGTCCAGCTCTTCCGTTGTAAGATTGAACCGTTCTTTGGCGTAGATGGCCCGCAGTTCGTCCCGGGTCCGCGGCATCAGATTCGCGATGCGGTAGGCGATCTCCTCTTTCATCTTCTCGAGCTTTACGAGCTCGTCGACGAGGGCGCGAGCCTTCTCGGCAGATGTCTTTGAAAGCTGGTTGGCATGCTCGATGCTCTTACGAAGCTCGTAGGACATCTCCTCTTCGGATTCGAGCCGGGCTGCTTCCACCGACAGGAGAGTGTCCCGCAGTTCGGGAAGCAGCAGCCGCTCTTCGCTTACAATTCGTTTTACCTTCATGCCAACCACTACTGTTGAGGATTATACTTTCTGCGCTTTTAGATGTTGCGGTCTCGCAATCACCTGTTTTACCGAATCTCCATCCTTGACCTCGAGCAGCCATGCGCGTCCGCGCTGTCCGATGACCGTGCCGGTCTTCCCGTGGAATCTCCGGTGGGGCATGCCCTTCTGGACACTCGGCTCGACCACGACGTGTACCCGCTGCCCGATCTCGAAGTTCTGAATCACCGAGGTTACCGGGGGGATGCCACGTTTTCTGAGGTCCTTCTTGAACTTATACCGCGTCTTCTTGCGTGGTCCATTGTGATGTGCCATGATTACTCACCATACTCGTTAGCTGTTTTGACCAGCACCACATCGAGGCTGACAACACTTGCGGTGCGCCCCAGGATCTGGGCAAGGCTGGGCTGGGTTCTGCCGTTGTCACCCGATACCAGTTCTTTGATGTACAGGCCCGCTTCGCCGACGACTTCGACCCAGTATCTGCCGTCGACGCTACCCGTGCATTCGATATCGAGGACCTGCCGTTCCCGAACTTTATCTGCCCGTCGGTGTGACACCCTATTTGGGGTGCGCTGCCGTATCGTTACACCTTTTAACTGATCGAGGGCCGCCCTGAACTCATCTGGAGTTACAGAACCGTCGATCTCGACCAGGATCCTGTATTTTTTATGCGCTTTGTCGGATTTAAGGCTTTGCACCTTCTTCCGATCCGCCCATCCTTCAAGGTGAACCGCCACCCGGCCGGCGGCCTCCCGGTTGATCTCCTCTTCGAGCGCCGCGAGATCCACTGACCGCTTCCGCGGCTCCTCGATCTCCATCACGAAGGGGCGGCCCGACCCGAGCATCCGGGCGTCGATATCCTCCCGGCCGGCACCGTGCAGGACGGCGTTTGCTGCGCTAAAAGCCTCGATTGCCGGCCGGCCGATCAGTTCCTCGACGGAGTCGGCGTACTGCTTGCCGGTGAAGTTGCATTTCTCGCACCCCGCACCCCGGCACGCCCGGCAGTCCCAGTGGGTCTGGGGGATGCCGCGCTCGTACTTCAGGTACCGCCCGACGAAGAAGACGGGGTTCACCTGCACCTCGACGGTGCTCTCGCCGAGATCGAGGATCGCGACGACGTCGGGCTTCTTGAGGTCGGCCGTCTTCCCGGAGAGGGCCGAGACGACTTTTCCGACCTCACGGTTCATCTCTGCCTTCATCGGTTCGGGGTCGCGGAGCGAGAGATCGCTCCAGACCATCTCCTCGCTCTCCGCGACGAGCGGCGGCACCTTCGTCCCGATAAGGAAGGTCTCGAACTCGATGCCGTCCACTGCTTCGACCACCCTCTTCGCCCATTCTTCGGTGCGGGAGAGTTCGCCGCCGCATATCCAGCAGGACTCCGGGTCCGGTTCATGGTGCGGTTCGTTTGCCGCAAGCTCGTGTGCGACCCGCAGAGCCCTGCCCCGCTCCTCGTTCGTCAGCCCAAACGACCGCTTGCCGAAGAACCGCCCGAGGCAGTGGTTGCAGGTATCGCCGTATCCAAGAATTGCTTCTACCTCTTGTATGATATCCATCAGGATTCCCTCCGGTCCATCTCGTTTAAGAGGACGGTGATCGTGTGATCGGCGTGCAGCGACCGCGGCCCGACCGAGTAGCGGGGGTAATCAGCAATCAGGGCCTCTTCCTCCGCAGTGAAGTTGTGGTGATCCGAGAGGAGATAGTTCTCCGGGAGGTCGGGTGTCCCCCGGATATCTTCCCCCGCCTCGTCGAGCACCGCAAACGGAATCTCGGAAAGAAGCCGGGCGAGCCCGCCGCGGCGGACGTAAACGCCCGGGGTCGACTCCCTGAACTCGCCCCCGCAGGGGATCGAGAGCGCCTTCTTGATCAGGGCGGCGCTGCTCCGCTCGTCCGGCGAGAGGTGCCGGACAACGCTACCCCGAAAGAGAACGGTCTTCTCCGGACCGGGCTCCCCGCAGAGGACGAGGTAGCACTCGACGTCGCGGCGCAGATCGTGAGAGAGGAAGAACGAGGAGTTGACGGAGCGGCAGAGGACGTCCATCCTCCCGCCGCTTCCGGGCAGATCGTTGAGGCTGAAGGTGCCGCTCGTCACGGCAAGGTGGCCCACGACGGCAAACCGTTTCATCTACTGGGTCCGCCGAACTTCTTCATCATGCGCTGCATGTTGAACTTGCCGCCGCCCATGCCCCGCATGCCCTTTAAGGCACGCTGCATGATCTTGTAATACTTGATGAGGTCGCGGACGTCGTCGGGCGTCACGCCGGCGCCCCGGGCGATCCGCTGGATCCGGGAGCTCCCGATCATCGACGGGTCGTCGAGTTCCGGGGGCGTCATCGAGTCCATGATTACCTTGTAGCGCTGCATCTTCGTGCTGGTGATGTCGTAGGCGTCGTCCGGGATCTGCATGCCGCCGAGGGGGAGCATGCTCATGATCTGCTTCAAGGGCCCCATCTTGTTCAGGGCCTCGAGCTGCTTGTACATGTCCCGGAGCGTGAACTTGCCCTTGAGCATGGCGTTGACGTCGAGATCCTCGCCCGAGACCGCTTCCTCCGCCCGCTCGACGAGGGCTTTCAAGTCGCCCATCCCGAGCAGCCGGGAGATGAACCCGTCCGGGTCGAACCGCTCGAGGTCGTCGATCGTCTCGCCGCTCCCGATGAAGACGATGCCGCTCTGCGTCTCGGCAACCGCCGAGAGCGCACCGCCGCCTTTCGCCGTGCCGTCCATCTTCGTGACCAGGACGCCGTCGATCCCGATCGCCTCGTGGAACCGGCGTGCCTGCTCGCTCGCCTGCTGGCCGAGCGCCGCGTCGATCACGAGCCACCTGTGCTCGGCATGCGAGATCTCGTTGATGTTGACGATCTCCTCGATCAGGTTCTCCTCAAGGGCGTGCCGCCCCTGGGTATCGATGATGATGACCTCGTAGAGCTTGCGGTACTTCGGGAGGCCCTCCCGGACGATCTTGAGTGCATCGGGTTCCTTCGGATCCCCGAAACAGGGGACGCTGATCCGGTCGCAGAGCGTCTTGAGCTGGTCGTAGGCACCCGGCCGGAAGGTGTCGGCGCAGATCACGCCGACCCGCAGCCCTTTGCGCTGGAAGTAGCGGGCGAGTTTTGCCGTCGTCGTGGTCTTCCCGCTCCCCTGCAATCCCGCCATCAGGATCGTCTGGGGCTCGAGCGCCACCTCGCCGGGCGTTCCCATCATCCGGACGAGTTCCTGGTAGACGATCCGAAGAACGTGCTCGCGGACACCCATCCCCTTCAGGGGCTCCTCCTCGAGGGCACGCTGCTTGATCGCCTGGGAGAGGTGCATCACGAGTTTGACGTTGACGTCGGCGGAGAGGAGCGCCCGCTGCAGGTCGCGCACCAGTTCTTCGACCGCCGCCCGGTCGATCACCGTCTTGCCGGCGAGTTTCTTGACGGCGTCTTTTAAGGATGTGCCGAGGTTATCGAGCATCAGGATTCATCTCCCAGAAGTTCGTTCACCACCGTCCGGGGCTCAAACGGCATGATATCGTCGTAGCCCTGGCCGGTTCCGAGGAAAAGGATAGGTTTCCCCACCGTGTGGGCGACCGATATGGCCGCTCCGCCCTTGGGGTCCATATCCGCCTTCGTCAGGACGACCGCATCGGTGCCGACGGCTTTGTTGAACTCGTCGGCCCGGATGACCGCGTCGTTGCCCGCAACCGCCTCGTCGACGTAGACGACGAGATCGGGCTTCATGACCCGTCGGATCTTATCGAGCTGGTTCATGAGGTTCGCCCGGTTGTGGAACCGGCCGGCCGTGTCGGCGAGGACGACGTCGATGTCGTGCGCTTTTGCATACTGGACGGCATCGAAGAGAACCGCGGAGGGGTCGGCGCCTGCCTGGTGCTGGATCGTCTTGATCCCGAGGCGGTCGGCGTGTGTCCGTATCTGCTCGATCGCACCCGCACGGAAGGTATCGCCTGCGCCGATAACGACCGTAAAGCCGTTCTTCTGCAGGTATTGCCCGACCTTTGCGACGGTCGTCGTCTTGCCGGTCCCGTTCACGCCGGTGAAGAGGATCTTCACGGGCCGCTCGTGCCCTTCGATGAAGTCGCGCAGGTCGAGCCCCTCCCCGAGCACCCCGCAGAGCGCGGAGCGCAGGGTCGATACGACCAGGTCATCGACCGAGGCACCGATCTTACGGTGCCTGCCCACGAGGTCGCTTCGCATCCGGGCGATGATCTCGTCCGTGACCGGGAGCGCGACGTCGTTTTCGAGAAGTACCATCTCGAGTTCGAAGAGCGGCTCCTCGACATCCTTCTCCTGGAGGAGAACCTCCCGCTCCCGGACGAGGACTTTTACCTTCTCAAAAAACGTAGGGCTCTCCCGGCCCTCCTGCACCGTCTCCTCCGCGGCCGGGGATTCCGGCTGGACGGCGGGTTCCGAAGTCTCCGCTCCCTCCGGCAGCTGTGCAACCGGCGGCTCCTGTTCGGCCCCGGCAGCCTCCTCGATATTCGAGGCAAATTTGGTCCTGATATTCTGAAGTTTTTTCTTTAAGGAATCAAACATTATGAACTTCCGCCCTGGCCTGCCTGAGCCTGCCGGGCCCCCCGATACGCCGCCTCGAGGCGCCGGGAGATCTCCGTTGCCTGACCCTGCAGTTGTTCGACCGAACCCGCGACCTTCTTTGCAAGCGCCTCAAGCTCGGTTATCCGATCCTCCAGATACTCCACCGCATCCGCGGTGGCCCTCTCGACGGAGACGTCCGCCCCGATGTTCACGAGAACGTGGCCGGCATCGAGCACCTTCACCCGGAGGTACGCGCCTCCGCCGATGGGGAGAAGGACGTCTCCGTCCGCATTCTCCTGGATGGCGCGGAGCGTCTCGATGGCGGCGGCGCCCTCAAGCCGCTGCTGCTCGATCATCGAGAGCTGCTGCGTCATGAGTTCTATCTGCTGCCCGTATTCGTTCAGGTACATCTGGAGGGTCTGTATCTCGCGAGGATCTGCCTGGTCCACGTCATTCACCAGCTACTACGTTAACCGATTCGATAGTGATATAACTTCTCTTCAGGCGGTGTTTGCTCCCGATATCGGTAAGAACCTTCTCTTTTGCCTGGTTCTCGTTCGGGGCGCCGACGACCTTGCGGTACGGCTTCCACTCGTTGTTGATCCTGCACGCGCCTACAACTTCAAACGTCTGGTTCTCCATGATAGTATCACTCCAAAAACCCAAAGACTTCTTCTATTCGTCCCAGTTCAAACCCGGTCGTGACGGACCCTGCGACATAACCCTTGCTGTTTGCAAGGAGCCCGGTACCCACGAGACCGCTTCCCATGTTGACCGACCCGAGCCCGATCGGGAGATCGACAACCCGTTCGAGGCTTGCAATCTCCGTGTCGTTGGCTCTCTGGTGGACAAGGATACCCTTGTTCGTTGCGAATCCGGCCATGCCGATGGTTTTGATGCCGCCGAGCGTTAGCCGGACCACCGGCACCTCGAGGAACGACCCGATCTCTTCGGCAACATCGATCTGCATCTCGGGGTGGACGGCGGCAACGTAATCATTTGCGAGAATAACGTTGCCGGCCGCGTTCATGGGCCCCTCGAGCAGGAATACGTCCCGGTACTCGCTCAAGGCCGCCAGTTCCTCGTCGGCGGCAAGACCGCTGACGACCAGGCCCTGGCTGTTTCCGGAAACAAGCGAACCGATGATGCTGCTCCCCTGAATAAAGGTGCTCACGATCTCGACATCGAGTTCCCGTGCGAGGGCCGCGGTGAACTCCGCGGGCGCCCCGGGGTATACGATCGCTATATCCTCAAACACCCGGGCATAAACGCCGATGTTCGGATCGCCGGCGAGATCGATCGTCCCCGTCATTTCACTCCTCGGCGAGCTCGGCCTGGACCTGCCCGTCCTCGAACTTCATCGCGCGGACGCGAATCTTTCGCGGTGGCTTGGAACTTCCGTTCTCCCAGACCTTCTCGTTGATGCTCTTATCGAGTTTGACGTCCTCGCTCTTCATGTGCCGCACGAGAAACGCCCTGATGTCCTTGATCGCGGTGTTGCCCCGCTTCCACCGGGGCGCACGCTTCACCTCGCGGAGGGGGATGATATAGATATGCTCCTTCAATGCTTCTGCCATAACCTTACACCTTCAGGGAACTCCGTCTCCAGTTGCGCCGCTTCGGATGCGACGCAACCGCACGGTTGGTCTTGATCATCACCCATGCAGGCACGCGGCGGTTCTGCTCGCATGCCTTTGCCAGCCGGATCTTCCGGCCCTTCATCAATTTGCTCATAATGTTCACTCTCGTAATATTCAGGTCTCTCTTCTCGCGACCACCAGCGACTGCAGGTGGCGGGAGGGGAAGAACGAAACCGGGTCGATGCCGCGGGCGCAAAGGGCGCTCCTTATCTCCCCTTCGTAGTCGCCGTTCCCGATGCTGCCGGTCTCCCCGTACCGCACCACGAGCAGGCGTTTTGCGAGACGTTCCACCTCTGCTTTCCCGTAGCCGAGGAGCGGCCGGACGTAGGAGCAGCCGGCGGTCATCTCCAGGTGCTGGACTTCGGGGCGTTCGAGCCGGGGAACCCGGTCTTCCCGGCGGGTGCCGTCGCCGACCACCGCATACTCGGTCGCAAGGGTCTCGATCGCCTTCCGGTGGACCATGTCGATTGCGTCGTTGGGGTACCCGCACGTTAGCAGCAGGTCGACGGCCTCGGAGAGCAGGTCCTTCCCGAGCACCCTTCTCCTGAAGGGAAGGCCCAGGGCGGCCGCTGCGGCCCGCACTTCCGGGACCTCGCGGTCGGGATTGAATACGCAGGTATTCAGTTCCACGCCGTAATCGCGCGCGAGCATGATTGCCGCGAGCGCGCTGTCTTTCCCGCCCGAGAAGAGCACACCTGCTTCCATTATTTCCGCGTAATCTTGAACTCTTTCTTCGACGGCGTCAGCTGGGCCAGCAGGGCCTTCAGCTGCTCGTCGGTGATCCGCTGCCTGACCCTGCCGCTCTGCGCGAGCATCACCAGTTGCTGCTCGACCGCTTTTGCAAACTCCGGCCGGGTCAACTTGATGGTATTGAGTCTCTCCCTCGCTTCAGGTTCGAGGATCTCCATGAGCGCGGCACGGACCTGCGCATCGATCTGCTGCTGGCGTGCGGCCTCGTCCTCCATAGCCTGTTGATCCATCGCCTGCCGCTGCATCTGTTCCATCTTCCGGCGGCGCAGTTCGGCGAGTTCGTCGTCTACCATCTCTCATACCTCCTGTCGATCAGTATTTCGCAAGGCCCGGGGCGGCTTTGGCGGCCTCTGATTTCAGGCCGTTTGCAACGTTGTCAAGGAAGGACCTGCCCGCCGGGGTTACCGTGCGGCCAGAACTACCGTGAGCGACGTATCCGGCCGCTTCGAGCTGCTGGAAGATCTTCCGAACAATCGACCCGCTCCCCCGCTTGAACCGGTTCGGAGCCGAGCCGCGGTCATACTTGCCGCCGTAGGCGGAGCGCATCCTCTGGATACCGACGGGGCCGTCGATGTAGATCCGCCGGAATACCGCCGCCGTACGCACGTACCACCAGTCGTCATTCTCGGGGGGCATCTCTTTGTGTACCCCCGTCTTTGCAAAAGCGGCCCACTCGGGGGGCTGGATCTGCGAATTTGTCTTGAGTTCTTCTGCCACCTGCCGGATGAACATATCGGCAGGGATGTCATATACAGTCGTCATAGATGAACCTCACTCTCGCTAACAGTCTTTACATATTCGTCCAGTGATGTTTTATATATTTCGAGGATTGTGCCCGGGCGATCGGTTCCGCCGCTCCGTAAGGACGAGCGTCCGCCCCCGGACCTCGGCCAGAACCGCACCGGCCGACGCCGCTATCTCCTCCGGATCGACCTCGGTGTTTCTGAGCCACCTCACCTTGACGACCTTCCGGTCCTTGAGCTGCCGCCGGATCTCGTCGATCATGACGTTCGTGATGCCGCGTTTCCCGATCCAGATGGTGGGCTTGAGATCCTGGAACGATTCTCTGCTCATTGCCGGGGCCTCCCAACCGGATACCGTGACCGGTGCCCGCAGGTAAGACAGGTGACGACCACGCGGCCGCGGTGAACCCTGACCCGGGCGTTCGACCCCGGGACCAGGTAGGTGTAGCACCGGCGGCAGAAACGGCGTTTCAGCGGCCGCTCTATCCGTATCCGATGTCGCATCCCGATCTTGCGGGCCAGTTCCACGCACCGGTTGCTCCAGTCGGGGTTTTCCGGGTAGAACTCCGCTGCACGCGCAAAGAGAACGGCGATCCTCTCGCGAGCGAGTCTCCGGGAGCCTGATTTACGTGTAGTATCTGCCATGGTGCGATCCGTCTCAGTGGTGGGTCTTGAGATTGGAGGCGGGAGAATATATAAGAGGTTGATGGTCGCGGTCAACGGACCCGCACACGCCGGCCGTCGACCTCCAGGCGGCCCTCGCAGAAGAGTTTCACGGCGAGCGGGAGAGCTTCGTGCTCTTCTGCGAGGATCCGGTCGGCGAGCGCCGTCTCGTCGTCGTCCGGGAGGACCGGCACGCACCGCTGGACGATGATGGGGCCGGTATCCATCCCCTCGTCGACCAGGTGGACGGTACAGCCCGCGACCTTCACCCCGTACTCGATCGCCTGCCGCTGCGCGTGCAGCCCGGAGAACGCCGGGAGCAGGGCGGGATGGATGTTCATCATCCGGCCCGAGAACTCGCGGACGATCCCGGCCCCGAGGATCCGCATGTAGCCGGCGAGGACGAAGAGGTCGGCCCGGCAGCCGCGCATCGCGGATAAAAGCGCCTCCTCGTATGCGGTTCTCGTTGGGAACCGCGCGTAGTCGACGACCGTCACCGGGATGCCGGCGCCTTTCGCCCGCTCTATCGCGTACGCCTCCGGGTTGTCGGTGACGAGCCCGACGCAGATCCCCGGGACATCCCCGGCCGCGACGGCGTCGACCACCGCCTGAAAGTTCGATCCTCTCCCCGAGGCGAGGAACGCAATCCGTTTCTTATCAACAGGTGTCTCTGGACGCATACGTATCGTTGAACTCCTTACCGGGCCCCGCCCGGCGCGTTCTGAGGCGCGACGATCAGTTTCACCTTGACGATCCGCCGGCCCCGCATCTGCATCACCACCAGCGTGGTGTTGCTCTCCTCGATCTTGACCACCTCGCCGCGGCGGGGGATATGCCCCAGCCGGTCGATGACGAGGCCGCCGATGCTCTCGTAAGCATCCGTCAGCGGGAGGGATAACTCCAGGTCCTCGTTGAGGTGCTCCACCCATGCCCGCGCATCGACCAGGTAGACGCCGTCCTCGACCTGCTGCACCTCGGGCTCCTCCTCGTCGAACTCGTCCATGATCTCGCCGACCAGTTCCTCGAGCATGTCTTCGACCGTCACGATCCCGGCAAACGACCCGTACTCGTCGAGGACGACCGCCATGTGCTGCTTCTTCACCTGGAGTTCCTTCAAGAGCTCGTCGATCTTCTTGCTCTCGGGAACGAAGTAGGGTTCGTACATCAGGTTCCTGATTGTCGCGCTCGTCTGCTGCCGGAAGACCGCCGAGAAGACGTCCTTGACGTTTAAGAGCCCGATGACGTTGTCGATATGCTCGTGGTAGACCGGGATCCGGGAGAAGCCCGTCTCGTTGAAGATGGAGAGGGCGTTCTCGAGCGTGGATGCGTCCTCGATCATGACGACGTCCACCCGCGGCGTCATCACCTCGCGAACCGTCGTGTCTCCAAAGCGCAGTACGGAGTAGAGCATGTCCCGCTCTTCCTCCTCGATGGTGCCCTCCTCCTCGCCGACGTCGATCCACTCTTTGATCTCCTCCTCGGTGACGACCGGCTCGGTCACGCCGGGCCTGAAGGCGAACTGACGCTTGATGCGGTCCGCGACCCAGAGCGCCGGGTAGAGCACTCTTGAGAGGTAGAGAATCGGCAGGGCGACAGCGAGCGCCAGTTTCTCGGTTTGCCGGGAGGCGTACATCTTCGGCCCGATCTCCCCGAAGACCAGCATCAGGATGACCGTGACCCCGGTTGCTATTCCGATACCGACGTCACCGTAGATAGCGATGGCGATCGCGGTCGCGAGCGATGCTGCGGCCACGTTGACGATGTTGTTCCCGATCAGGATGGTGATCAGGAGGCCGTCGGTCGATTTCTTCAGCGTATCGAGTGCTTTCGCTCCTTTTCGACCCTGATTTAAGAGGGCGCGGACTTTCGCCCGGGTTATCGATATGAGGGCGACTTCCGAACTCGAGAAGAAGCCCGAAAGGAGCAGACAAACAATGAATAAAATGATCTCTATAGTTAGAAGGTCTACGACTACCATTTACTCCACGCCGCATCAAGCGGCAGCATCCGGTATTGATTGATTGCCGGGATTTTATGAATTATGTCGCGGGCAGATGTAATAAAACCAGCGCTTCACGAGAATACCTCTCGTAGCGCCTCCGATTCCTGCGAAAGAAGCACGACCTTCTCCTCGGACGAGAGCGCCCCGGGAAAGACCATATCCTCGAGTTCCAGGGTGAGGTACCCATCGTAGCCCCGGTCGGCAAGTTCCGCAAGCACCCGCAATGCGTCCGGGTCGCCGTGGATGGGGTGGTGGGGGCGCCCGTTTCCGCCGAGCGCGCTGACGTGGACATTGACCATCCGCTCGATGCAGAGGTCGATGAACCGGATTACCTCATCGCAGGACGTCATCATGGCGTGCCCCATATCCAGCGTGAACCAGAGCCAGGGTTCCCGATCAAGGACCTCGGCCGCGTCCTCCGCCGTCGAGAGGAGAGTGTTGACCCGGGGTTCCATGTTCTCGATCGCCACCTTCACCCGCGTCCCCTCGGCGGCTTCGCGGAGCCGGGCGATGTAGTCCTCGAACCGTCGGTAGTCGTAGGCACTCGGCTGGCGTTTCGCCGTCCGCTTCCCCGGGTGGACGGTGACCACGGCGGCGCCCATCCGCTCCGCCATCCGGACGGCTTCGACGGTGTACTCGACCGATATCTCGGCGACCCGCGGTTGATGGAACAGGGGTTCAGGTCCAGCGACGGGGCGTGAACGGTAATCGGCGAGAGTTCCGGATGATCCGCGATGCACCGGCCAAGTTCGTCTTCAGGGCGGTCGCGAAGCCAGAAGTGCGGCGTCTCGACCCAGAACTCGAGCCCGTCGAGGCCGGACTCGGCGACGTAGTCGAAGATATGGTCGCAGGGATACTCGTGGAAGAACATGGTCGAGGTGGCGAAACGACCCATGACACTACTTGATATAAGCCATCAGTCTAATAGATTGTGATGATGCTCGGCGGTCATTCCACCGGCCCGGAACGGTTCGGCACCCCGATCTTCGGGGTCTCGGAGGTCTCGGGGCTCATCTGCGACCTCCTCGACGACGCCCGCCTGCGCCGGATCTGGGTGCGGGGGGAGGTGACCAACTACAAGAACCACGCCTCCGGCCACCGTTATTTCTCACTCTCCGAGCGAAACGGAAGAAGTTCCGCGGTGATCAACTGCGTCATGTGGCGCACCTCCGCTTCAACGCTCGCCTTTGCGCCCAAAGACGGCATGGACGTCCTCGCCTGGGGCTCCGTGGAGGTCTACGAGCCTCACGGCAGGTACCAGCTGATCGTCCGGGAGATGCTCCCGGCGGGCCTCGGCGAACGCCACCTCATGGTCGAGCGCTGGAAACAGGAACTCGACGAGGAGGGCCTCTTCGATCCCGGGCGGAAACGGCCTCTGCCCCTCTTCCCGCAGCGGATCGGCGTGGTCACCTCGCCGACCGGCGCGGCGGTGAAGGATATCCTCTCGGTCATCTCCCGGCGCTACCCGGCGGACGTTGTCCTCTCCCCGACGGCCGTCCAGGGCGAGGGGGCGCACGTCGAGATCGCGGAGGCGCTCCGGCGGATCGACGGGCTCGTTGACGTGATCATCGTCGGGCGCGGCGGGGGGAGTTTCGAAGATCTCTTCGCCTTCAACCACCCGGACGTCGTACGGGCGGTCGCGGCGTGCAGGACGCCCGTGATCAGCGCCGTCGGGCACGAGGTGGACACCGCCCTCTGCGACTTTGCCGCGGACCTCCGGGCGCCGACGCGTCCGCGGCGGCGGAACGGGCCGTGCCGGAACGCCGGGAGGTGCTCCGGGAACTCGCCGGGTGCGAGGAGAGGATGCGCCTGCTCGTCCATAGCCGTCTCGCCGCCTCACAGAGCGAGGTCGAGGAACTCCGGGAGCGCATGCGCCCCGGACGGCTCGCGCGCCGCATCAACGAGCGGATGCAGCGCCTCGCCGAACACGACGACCTGCTCCGGCGGGCGGCGGTCGCCCGGGTGCAGCGGGAACGCTCCGCCCTCGCGGAGCTCCGCGCCAACCTCGAAGGAAAGAACCCTCTCGCCATCCTGGAGCGGGGATACTGCATCGTCGAGGCGGGCGGCAGGGTCGTGAGGAGCGCCGCGAGCCTCGCACCGGGCGAGCGCGTGACGATCAGGATGATGGACGGCCGGGCAGTCGCCGTCGTGGAGGAGACAACGTATGACGAAGACCTTTGAAGAGAAACTGGAAGAACTGCGGGGGATTGTCCGGAAACTCGAAGACGGCGATACGAGCCTTGAGGAGAGCATCGCCATCTACGAGCGGGGCGCACTCCTCGTCAAACAGTGCGAAGACCTCCTCGGCACGGCCGAGATGAAACTCACCGAGCTTGGCCGCGATCGGTGAAGCGATAGAACCCCGGCGGGACGTCGATCTCGAATCGCACACCCTTCCCGGGCTCGCCGGTCTCCCGTATGGAGAGATCGGTGATGCCGAGGATCTCCCGGGAAAGAAAGAGCCCGAATCCGGTCTGCCGCCCGAACCCACGCTCGAAGAGGTTCTCTTTTGCTTCATGGGGAATGCCGATGCCGTCGTCTTCGTAGACGAGGCTGATCCCCCGGCCGGACTCTTCGGGATAGATGCGTATCCGGGTAACCCGTTCGCCGTGCCGGAGCGAGTTGTCGATGAGGTTTTCAAAGACCCGGACGATGAGCGGGTCGGCGTACACCTCCAGATCGCCCGTCCGCACTTCGACGGCAACCAGTCCCGGGTCGAGCCCCGCCGCCGCCTCGCGGACGATACGCCGGACATCCTGCCAGGCGGGGGCGGCCACGCCGACATCCCGGTACTCCGCGGTGAAGGCCATGTAGTGCCGGATGTCCCGGAGGGCTTCTTCCTCTTTCCGGCAGTACTCGAGCATCTCCGGGTCGCTCACCCGCTCGCGGAAGAGGTCGAGGTAGCCGGAGAGCACGTTGAGCCGGTTTAAGATGTCGTGCCGTGTCACGTCGGAGAGGAGGTTGAGTTTCCGGTTCGCAAGCAGGAGCGCTTCCCCCGCCATCCGCGCATCGGTGATGTCACGGCCCACCGACTGGTACTCGGCGGCGGAGCCTTCGTCGTCGAAGGACGCCGTGTTTGTCCACTGCTGCCACCGGACCCTGCCGTCCGGCATGATCACCCGGTGCTCGACCGTCGATACCGGGTGATCGGGGGTGAGGGAGGCGAGACTCTCCTGGATCCGGGCCTGGTCGTCGGGCGGGACGGTGAGGGCGTACCGCCGCCCGATGAGGTCGCCGCACGGGATGCCGAGGTAACGACAGTAGGCGTCGTTGGCGAAGGTGATGGTGCCGTCGGGGAGCCTGCGGCAGATCAACTCGGTCTGGCTCTCCACGACCATCCGGCACCGCTCCTCGCTCCGCCGGAGGGCAACTTCAGCCTCGCGCCGGGCCGTAATGTCCCGGATGTAGACGGAGACGCCCGCACGGGTGGGGACGGCACGCACCTCGAAGGCATGCTCCCGCCCGTGGAGGTCAAACCTGCATTCGCTCACGCCGGGTCGGCCGGTCTCCGCAATCTGCCGGAAAAACCCGATAACCTCGTCGTTTCGGAGTTGCGGGAACAGGTCGTAGATGCTCTGTCCGACCGCTTCCTCCACCGTGCGGCCCGAGAGACGGGCGGCCACCCGGTTCCAGGAGAGGACGCGGCCGTCCCGGTCCAGGGCGAGGAATGCGTCGCTGACGTTCTCGGTCAGTTCCCGGTACCGGTCTTCGCTCTCCCGGAGGCTTCCTCGACTCGCTTCTCTCCCGATATGTCGTGGAACACCCAGAGGTACTCGGCTGCACGGCCGCCTGGCCCGTAAGAGGTCGAAACGGCCGCAGTCGCCGGAACGGTGCCGCCGTCGGCTCGGACGAGCAGGAACTCCTGCGCAGGCAGATCATCGCCCCGGCCGAGCGCTGCAACGGCCGACCGGAACGCCGGGATGCTTTCCGGGTGGAGATGTGCGCCGAGAGGCGAACCCTGCAGCCGGTCGGGAGCGATGCCGAACAGGAGTGCCGCCGCCCGGTTCGCCTCCAGGACGATGCTGTCCGCGCCCGTGCAGAGGCAAATCGCCGGGAGGTGGAAAAATCGGTCGCGATATCGTTGGTATGCGGCGTCGATGCTCCGGATGCCGGCGATCAGCGCGTCGACCTGATCGTAGATCTCGGCAAGAACGGGTTTGAGCAGGAGCAGGTTCCCCGTGGGAGCCGCATCTTCGCCGGCCCTGAGCGGGCGGAGACGGCGATCGAGATCCTCCAGGTGTTCGAGGAGGTCTTCAAGCGCCGGGGTGAGCGGTTGCATACCTGACCTGTTCCCCACACCCTGAATGCATAAACCTATCCCCGGCGGCATCACGGGCGGGCATGCGCGTTCGGGAACCGGTCGCGATCGCGAACCCTTTTCAAAGCGTATATCGCACAGAGCGGGGCGCCCGGTGACAGGTCCCGTTCAGAACCCTAGGGAATCTCCACCTCGAGTTCGACGACGAGTTCCTCCTCTCGCCGGAGCGCCTCGATGAACTCCCGGGGGAGGGTCGCCGCCACCCGGTCGGAACGGATGCCCACCGTCCGGTCGGAGACGAAATCGCTCCGCCGCCAGACGAGGTCGGCGGGGTGATCCAGGGTGAACGCCGCGCTGCCCCGCGACGTCACCTCGACGGTCTCGCCGCCCGCGGTAAGCCGTGTCGTGAGCACCGCCCGATCGTCGCGGAGCAGCGCTTTGAAACCGGAGTCGAGGTCGGCGGCGCCCCTGTCGGCGGCGACGCCGATGATGCAGTCCCCGGTCTCGGTCAGCGTCTTGTCTTTCGTCACCTCAAACGTCGTCGGATGGGTTCCCCGGACCAGCGGGTGCCCCCGCGCCCGCACGATATCCCTCGCCTTCATGCTTATTAGGAGAGGGATGCTATTGCTAATGAATGATTAGCATCGTCTGCCCCGTCTGTAAAGAGGAGTGCGAACACCAGATTCTTCGGGAAGCCGCCGATCTGGTGGTCCAGTGCTGCGAGTGCGGCCAGGTCCACCGGGTGCCGAAACCCCCCGAGCCCGAGATCCTCACCATCAAGGCCATCGTGAGCCAGGAGACCGAATCAATGGTCTGCAGCGTCGAGATGTTCGAGGACGAGGTTGTCGCCCTCGGCGACCGGATCGTCGCGGAGTGCGGAGACGAGGTCTTCGGGGTCGAGGTCACCGGCATCGAGGCCGGAGCCAGGCGGGTCCGCCGGGCGAAGGCCGACGAAGTGACGACCCTCTGGACCCGCGGGATCGAGCAGGTCGTGGTGAAGGCGTCGATCCATACCGGGCGCACGACCCTCCCGCTCTACCAGACCGCCGACGGCGAGGACGAGTTTGTCGTCGGGGAGACCTACTCCTTTGCAGGCCGGCGGATCCGGATCTCGCACATAAAACTCCGCGACGGCCCGGTCATCCGGAAAGAAGGCTGGAAGACGGTGGCCCGCAGGGTGAAGCGGATCTACGGGTACCTCGAGGGACGCTACCAGAGGCGGTGATCTCTCACCGGGGCAGGGGCTCGGGGAGGTGGCGCCGGATTGCGGCCTCGAGGTCCTCACGGTGGACGAGGCCTTCCATCCGCTCCCTGATCTCGTCGCCATCGAGGACAAGGGTCGTCGGCGTCACCCGGAGGTTATACTTCGGGATATACTCCGGGTTCTTCACGGCATCGATCTCTTCTATCTCGATCCCGAGATCCGCCGCTGCCTCGAGGAGGATTGGGGTCTGCTCCTTGCACCCCATGCACCCTTCCTGGTAGAAACTGATCACCTTTACCACCATGTACGGCAGGTCGCGGGGAGATTATAAAAAAGTGTGGGGGTGCCGTCACCCCGTTATGACGCCGAGCGTGACCCGGGCGCTGCCGTAGCGGTGCGCGATGGTCATCGAGTCGGGATTCTTGGCGGTGACTTTGCCGAAGCGCAGCGCAGGACTCTCATTGGTCTCGTTGCCGAGGGGAATATCCGGCGACGCCGTCAGCCCGAGCGGAACGAATTCGCCCACCTCCGTCCCGGTGAAGTTGAGGCCGATCCCGTCTGCATCCTCTTCGCTCAGGTTCATGGCAAGTTCGTTTTCCCCGTAGGAGAAGCTGATGGTCTTCGTCTCGCCGGGCCGCATCCCGACGAGCCCTACGGAGATGGCGTTGGTCTCGAAGCCGAGCAGACCGAATCCCGAGAAGCCGCTGATCTCCGGGTATAAGACAGGGATAACGGCAATATTCTCGCCCGAGACCTGCCCGCCGACAGGCATCTCCAGACGCTGGGTCAGGAGGACGACGTTCCCCTTCTTGTATTCGCTCTCAAGGAGGTTCTGGTCGGTCGTGATGAGGGGGCGCCCGTCCTCGGCAAGAACGGTGTAGTCGATCACCGCCATGTTTCCTACCTGGGCGGCCGCCTTCTTCTCGAACATCGGGGCGAGGTAGGTGCCGACCATGGCAACCGCAACCAGAACGGCAATCCCCACATAGGCCCATTTCATCCACGGAGAATTGTCGTCCTTCGAGGTCTTCTGCTGTGTCTTTTTCATTACACGTACAATTCGCCGTTTGGTGAAATAAAATGGTATTGTTCTAGAGGGGAGGAGAGAGGCCGAAGATAAATTTATATCGTTTCGACACTACCTTAAGGTTAGCCTCGGGCGACCCGCTCGCCCGGGGCGATCCGAGTCTACAGGAGTGATTACGATGGCAAGAATCGAACGAGGGCCATACCGGACAATCTGGCAGGACTTCGACGACCTTATGGCCGAGATGGAGAGCAGGTTCCAGTCTCTGCTCGGGGGGATCAGTTCACGCGGAGAGGAAGTCCGGGGCCGGGTCGTCCCGGCGGTCCGCGACTTCCGCGTGGATGTCCGCGACCACGAGGACGAAGTGATCGTCGTTGCCGACCTCCCCGGCGTCGAGAAGGAGAACGTCGCCGTCCGGCTCATCGATCCCCAGCACCTGGAGATCACCAGCAGGCGGACGGGAGAGACCGAGGAGGAGAGCCGGGACTTTTTCATGCGGGAACGCATCTACGGGCTGATGAGCCGCACGGTGCTGCTTCCGGCGGAAGTGGCAGACGAGAGTGCCGCTGCAACGTTTAAGAACGGGGTTCTCGAGGTCCGGCTGAAGAAGGCGCCGACCGAGACCGGGACCGCGATCCCCATTGAATAACCAATTTTTAGGTCTTTGCCGGGTTTGACCGAACATTTCATGTCGGGCCAGCGTGACACTATCATGATGGATAAGAAGAAGGTCAAGGATTACATGACCTACGACGTCGTCACCGTCAACGCCCACGGAACAGTCCGCGACGTCATCGAGACCATAAAGAAGACGCACCACGACGGTTTCCCGGTCGTGGAGAACTCGAAAGAAGTGGTAGGCTACATATCGGCACGGGATCTCCTCTTCGCCCATCCGTCCACGCCGATAGAGCAGATGATGTCCCGCCACCTCATCGTCGCCGACCCGGACATGAGCGTGAACGACGCCGCCCGTGTCATCTTCCGCTCCGGCATCCAGAAGCTCCCGGTCGTCAACGACAAAAACGAGCTCATCGGGATCATGTCGAACGCCGACGTCATCAGGTCCCAGATCGAGCACGTTTCGCCGGAGAAGGTCTTCAAGTTCATCGAGACCCTCAAAAAACTCTACGGGGTCGAACCGGCCTTGAGAAGGGGTTCGGTTCCGATCAACGACCTCCTGCCCACCCAGTCGAAGATCTACGAGGACGAACTGGAGGGGAGGATGTACGAGATCAAGAAGGGGCTTGCCGAACCCCTGATCGTGGTCAGGCGGCCGGGCCGCTGGATCCTGGTCGACGGCCACCACCGGGCGATCGCGGCGAAGAGGCTCGGGATCAAGAACCTCGACGCCTACATCATCGAGGTCCGGGAGAACATCGAGCTCGGGATGGAGCGGACGGCCCGGACGCTGAACCTCAAAACGCTCGACGACATCAAGGTGCTCGATTACGCCCGCCATCCCCTCGTCGCGCTGACGCACCGGCTCGTGCGGCACGGGTGACAGGCACCCCTCCCGTCGGGGGCACCCCGGGGTTTTCAGCCCGGAGGCTGCGAGCCCGGCCTCCGGTTAATATCGAGGATAGGAAGGCCTAGAAGCCATCCCAAACAAAGGTTCTGCAATAGCCTCGACGGCCGTGCGCCGGAACTCAATCTTCGCGGACACTTTGGCAGCATTTTCCGCCGAGTATTCGGCCATTCCCTTCCCGATCTTCGAGATGTACCGTGCTCCGTCACCGCCCGTGGGAACCAGCCCGGCGAGGCAGACGAGCGCCATCTGCCTGTCCCCCTGGGAGATGTACACCCCGGCGTCCCGGATGTCGCCGACAAAGACGATTCCGCTCAATGAGGAGCCGATCAGGTAGTAGACGTTGTCGTGGTTCTCCTCGGCGTAGGCACCCAGGGTGAAGCCGAGGACCAGTTCGGCCGCTGCGCGCCCGGCGCTGTACTCGTATGTGTCGGCATCAAGCGGTTCGCCGTCTTTGCCGTCGATCCAGCCGGAGCCACGCTGCGCGAGGTCATGGTAAGCAGGGCGTAGCTGCTCTTGAGGATGTCGACCCGGTGAAAGCCGACGGGGATGCCCAAAAAGGTCTCTGAGAGTCAGCAGTTCCTGCTGGATACAAGTTATGATGAAAATCGTACAAAAAAGAAATACCGGGGTAAAGTCTACTCAATTCCCCGGAGGTCTACACGGCCGTAAGCGTGAACGTAGTCTCCTACATCGAGTTGGAGGTAGGAATTTTTTTTATCAATGTCAATTAGCATCCTTCCAGCTTCAAAATCGACGATGGCACCGTGCCATCGTTCAGCTCTTTTAGGGTCATCTGGAATGATGATCTCTTCTATGCAGCCATTGATGTCGAGGTCAGGTCCGGCGTAATCTCCTTGAAGGTCTAATGGTGCATCTACACTTTTCTCAGCGGCCTCCATTTTTTCCAGAGATGATACTAACATGGCCAAGATGACTTCTCTAATCCCCCCAATCATATCAGGGGTACAGAGCATATGACCTTCGAAGGCACCATCAAAGACGTATGCCTTTTGCCCGCTAGCAAATTCGATAAGAACAAGCTGTGTGTAGACGCTATCT
>NZ_JMIO01000030.1 GCF_000691865.1 Methanoculleus sp. MH98A
GTCGGCCAGCGCCGGTTCATCCCCACACGCGTGGGGAACTCGACCCCGCCCGGGCGACCGGGCTGGACCGGGCCGGTTCATCCCCACGTGCGTGGGGAACTCTGGCAAAAAGTCGATCAGGATCTCAGTGAGATCGGTTCATCCCCACGTGCGTGGGGAACTCGGCCGCCTCTTCGAGGATCTCGAAGGCCTTCTCGGTTCATCCCCACGTGCGTGGGGAACTCCCGACCCGGCCCCGGCCCCGTCGCTTCCGGGTCGGTTCATCCCCACGTGCGTGGGGAACTCTCGTTTGACGACGAATGCCAGGAGCCCTTTAACGGTTCATCCCCACGTGCGTGGGGAACTCTGCATGTTCCGCACCTGATAGACCACGGCCCCCGGTTCATCCCCACGTGCGTGGGGAACTCCTCATCAAGTCTGTGATACCCTGCTATGATCTCGGTTCATCCCCACGTGCGTGGGGAACTCACATACAGTGCGCTATATTCGCGTTGATACTCCGGTTCATCCCCACGTGCGTGGGGAACTCCTGCCGGAGCCGATACGAGCCTGCGTGCAATCCGGTTCATCCCCACGTGCGTGGGGAACTCACCGCGTGGGGGGTGTTGAGCCCCGCCGGCACCGGTTCATCCCCACGTGCGTGGGGAACTCGCGCAGGAGAACTTCTTGCGGAACTCTGACATCGGTTCATCCCCACGTGCGTGGGGAACTCGCCCATACAAGCGCGTCCATGCGGTCCGGGCTCGGTTCATCCCCACGTGCGTGGGGAACTCAGGGCACGAGCAGGGAGACTTTTTTCTATATTCGGTTCATCCCCACGTGCGTGGGGAACTCTCTTCTCCTTATTACCCCTGGAAGGATGGTTCCTTCCATCCGGGCCATTTCTCTGAGGAAAACCCTCCGTTACCGGAGAGTATACCATTACTCTCATCGCAATACCATATCACCGTTCTGGTGCCGCCCAATGTGTGCAGACAGAACTGGTATGAGAGTAGAAGCAATTCTTCAGCGAAGCCGACAACACAGTTGAATAAAAGAGAGGTGCCGCACCTGGACCATCCGCACCTCCTTTCGCCTCGCACAGTCCTCGACCGGCAGCAGAGCCCCTGCAGACATCTCGTGCTCGCGCGCTTTTGTTGGTCTGGTTCATCTCATCGGGCACCGTGACGCATGGTCAGTTCTGGTCGCAGGTATACAATCGATCCCTCCCGGCTTTGCGCGATACCCTGCCTCGAACGGAGCCCGGAAGCCATCCCGGAACCGGCCGCCGGAACAGGCTCTCCGCGTGCCAATCCGCCAAAATCCCTCAAAGGTTGCACACTTCTGCTTGGCAGACACCCCTCCCGGTGCGGTCCCGGCAACCATTCCCGGCCAGGACCCCTCTGACGAAACCGTCCCCGCAACCAGAATGTTGATATACAATATACATTATTAATAATGTATAATTGAGGTACACGGATGGCGGAAAATTTTGATATCAAACTCGAGGAGGCGAAGTACTATACCCCCGAAGCCAGCTGCAGGGAGCAGTCCTGGGTCGGGGACTACAACCAGGCCTACCGGGAGTTCCTTGCGGACCCCGACGGGTTCTGGGACTGCGTCGCCAAGGAGCTTGAGTGGTTCCAGCCCTGGGACCGGGTGAAGGAGTGGAACTACCCCTACGCCAGGTGGTTCCTCAACGGCAAACTCAACATCACCCACAACTGCCTGGATCGCCACGTCTACAACCAGCGGCGCAACAAGGTCGCGATCATGTGGCGGGGAGAGACCGAAGAGGAGGAGCGGATCCTCACCTACCGCCAGCTCTTCCAGGCCGTCTGCCGGTTCGCAAACGGCCTGAAGCGTCTCGGCGTCGGGAAGGGCGACCGCGTCTGCATCTACATGCCGGTGGTGCCCGAACAGATCGTCGCCATGCTCGCCTGCGCCCGGATCGGAGCGATCCACACGGTCGTCTTCGGCGGGTTCGGCGTCAGCGCACTCAACCAGCGCATCACGGGCACCGATGCAAAGGTGGTCGTCACCGCCGACGTCACCTACCGGCGCGGTAAGGCAATTCCGCTCAAGAATATCGTCGAGGAGGCGGTCGTCAACGCACCCTCCGTCGAGCGGATCGTCATCCTCCGGCGCGACGACGACAAGCCCGTGGAGCTCCACCCCGAGATGGAGGTGGACTACTACGACCTGATGGAGGGCGTCGAGCGGGAGTGCCCGGCCGAACCGATGGATGCCGAAGACCCGCTCTTCATCCTGTACACGAGCGGCACCACCGGATCCCCGAAGGCATCGTGCACACCTGCGGCGGCTACATGGTCGGGACCTACCACACCACCCGCCACGTCTTCGACGTCAAGGACAACGACATCTACTGGTGCACCGCCGACCCCGGGTGGATCACCGGCCACAGTTACGGCGTCTACGGCCCGCTCCTGAACGGCGCCACCTGCCTCATCGCCGAGGCCACCCCCGACTACCCGGACCCGGGCACCTACTGGGACCTCATCGAGGAGTACGGCGTCACCATCTTCTACACCGCCCCGACCGCCATCCGGATGTTCATGCGGGTGGGCGAAGAGTGGCCGGACCGCTACAACCTCTCGTCGCTCCGCATCCTCGGATCGGTCGGCGAACCGCTCAACCCCGAGGCGTTCGAGTGGTTCTACCGCACCATCGGCAAAGACCGGTGCCCGATCGTGGACACCTGGTGGCAGACCGAGACCGGGATGCACATGGTGACCACGATGATCGGCGAGCCGATGCGCCCCGGATTCGCCGGAAAGCCGATCCCGGGCGTCGTCGCGGACGTCGTCGATATGGCGGGCAACCCGTGTCCGCCGGGCACGGGCGGCCTCCTGGTCGTCAAGGAGCCCTGGCCGTCGATGATGCGGACGATCTGGAACGACGACGAGCGGTACTGCAAGTACTGGAACACCATCCCCGGCTGCTACACGGCGGCCGACCTCGCGGTGAAAGACAAGGACGGCTACATCATGGTCATCGGACGGTCCGACGACCTGATCGTCGTCGCCGGGCACAACATCGGGACGGCCGAGGTCGAGAGCGCCCTCGTCTCCCACGAGGCCGTGGCGGAGGCTGCCGTCATCGGGATACCCGACGCCCTGAAGGGGAACGCCATCAAAGCCTTCGTCATCCTCAGGAACGGCCAAAAACCCGGTGAGAAACTGAGAAACGATCTCGTCTACCACGTCAGGATGACGCTCGGTCCCATCGCCATACCGTCCGAGATTAACTTCGTCGAGTCGCTCCCAAAGACCCGGAGCGGCAAGATCATGAGGCGGGTCCTGAAAGCACAGGAGCTGGGTATGGACCCCGGTGATATCTCGACATTGGAAGAGTAGAAAACCAACTATTTATATACCTTTTTTAAGCATGCTATATATATGAATGAGCACAGACCAGAGGAGTCCCTCAAGATAGAAAATATCGTCGCTTCCGCGAAAGTGACGGAATCCCTTGATCTGCCTTCTCTTGCGTCCCAGCTGAAGGACGCGGAATACAATAAAAAGCGGTTCCCCGGCGTCGTTCTCCGGATGCAGGACCCGAAGATCGCCGCGCTCGTCTTCGGTTCCGGTAAGGTCGTCCTGACCGGTGCGAAGAGCATCGACAGCCTCTCGCGCGGCCTGGATATCCTCGCCGACCAGTTGCGGGCGCTCGGCATCGACATCCCCGAGAACCCGGAGTATAAGATCCAGAACATCGTCACATCCGCAGACCTCGGGACGCCGATCAACCTCAATAAGATTGCCGTGGGCTTCAACCTGGACAAGATCGAGTACGAGCCCGAGCAGTTCCCCGGGCTCGTCTACCGGCTCGACGACCCCAAGGTGGTCGTCCTCCTGTTCGGGTCCGGCAAACTGATCATCACGGGCGGCAAGGTGCCCGAGGATGCCCAGCGTGCGGTAAAGCGGATTCTCTCCGAACTCTCCAGTCTCGGTCTCATCTGAAACTCATCTGATAGTCCTTCTTTTTTTTAAAGAACCATAAGGGCCTCTGGGCCGTTGGCTGCCCATAAGGGCCTCTGGGCCGTTGGCTGCCCATAAGGGCCTCTGGGCCGTTGGCTGCCCATAAGGGCCTCTGGGCCGTTGGCTG
This sequence comes from Methanoculleus sp. MH98A, assembly GCF_000691865.1. Lineage (GTDB taxonomy): Archaea > Halobacteriota > Methanomicrobia > Methanomicrobiales > Methanoculleaceae > Methanoculleus. The sequence goes on from NZ_JMIO01000030.1 coordinate 4,108, forward strand.
CCCATAAGGGCCGTTTCGCATCTCCGGCACAACCGGGTAGCCGCGGGTAGCCCCGGGCCGATGGTGTGACCGCCGTCTTCCGGCCACCCCGTCATCCCGATCGTTCATCTCTCCCGCCGGAGAGCACTCTCTTGCTGCCTGTGGAAGCGTGATCCGGTGAAGAAAAGAGCGTTCTCATGGGTTTGATGCTTCATCTATTCACTTAAAACAATCACAATCGCCTGATCTCCTATTGAAATAATAATATTTTTATAGTCAGATTTAAAACAATAGATAACTATCTGATGGTGAATGGATGAGGTCCGATAAGGTACGGTATTTTACGCCACGCGATGAAGAACTCGCCGAGCTCCTGATGGGTATCGGTATCAAACGAAACGTCTCCAAAGTGCTCGTATACCTGGCAAATACCGAGGAAGCGACATCCCGGGACATCGAGCGCGGCACCGATCTCCGCCAGCCCGAAGTCAGCATCGCCATGCGCTACCTCAAAGAATGCGACTGGATCGATACCCGCGAGAGCAAGTCGGAGAGCAAGGGAAGGCCGGTGAAGATCTACACGCTCTCGCGCTCAATAACGGAGATCATGGATACAATCGAGAAAGAAAAGAAGAAGGAAGCCCGGCATCAGTTAGACCTTATCCAGAAGATGCGGGAATGCATCTCAATGCAGTGACACGACGCTGCAACCCGTCTCCTCACCGACAATAACCGTTATCTTTTTTCCGTAGGCACAGAACAGGCCGCACTCCAGTGCACCGGGGATCGAGGCGATCTCCGTCTCCAGGCGTCCGGGGTCCGCGATCGTCCCGAAACTGCAGTCGACGATGAAGTTGCCGTTGTCGGTGACGACCGGTCCGTCTTTCTTCACCCCTTCCCGGAGGACCGGGTCGGCGCCGAGCGCCGCAAGCCGGCGGGAGACCGCTTCCACGGCGAACGGGAGCACCTCGACCGGCACGGGCGCGTCCAGGGTCTCCACCATCTTTGTCCCGTCGACGACGATGACCGCTCTTTGTGCCGCGTCGCAGACACACTTCTCCCGCAGAAGCGCGGCTCCGCGCCCCTTGATCAGGTGGAGAGCCGGGTCGACCTGGTCGGCGCCGTCGATGGCGATATCGAGTTCGGGGTGCTCGTCGAGGCTCGTGAGGGGGATGCCGTACCGGCGTGCCCGGATGGCCGCCTGGTAGGACGTCGGGACGCCGGCAATGGAGAGCCCGTCCTCTGTTATCCGCTCGCCCAGCCGCTCCATCGCGAAGAAGACGGTCGACCCGGTGCCGAGCCCGACGACCATCCCGTCCTCGACCTCTTCTGCCGCCCGGTAGCCTGCGTTCCGCTTTGCTGCACTCATGCTGTACTCTTCTCCTCCCGTTCAGATATGCATACCGTCGAAGATGGCCTTGAGTTCGTCCGCGGCGGCATACGCAGTGCAGTCGAGGGTGATCGGCGTGATGGAGACGTTGCCCCTCTGCACCGCATGCACGTCGGTGCCCTCCTCCGCATCCTCGTACAGCGGCCCGTCGATCCAGTAGTAGGGACGGCCGCGCGGGTCGAGGCGCTCCTCCACGCCGGTGTAGAAGAGCTTCTCGGCAAGACGGGTGATCTCGTATCCCCCGCGCACCTGTGCCGGGATATTCACGTTGATGACGTGAGCCTTTGGGGGGAACCCGTTTGCAAGCACCCTCTCGCAGGTCTCGCGGACCACCCGCTTCGCATCGGAGTACCGGTCGGGGATCCGCGAGGGGTCGTCGAACTTGTCGCCCTGATCCTCCACCTGGAGCGAGAAGGCAAGAGACGGCACCCCCTGGTTCGCCGCCTCGAGCGCGGCCCCGACGGTTCCCGAGGTCATGATCGACTCGAACGAGAGGTTCTCGCCGATGTTGACCCCGCTGACCACGAGGTCGGGGTTCAGGCGCAGCGCGAACAGCCCGATGATCACGGCATCGGTCGGTTTCCCGCCGACCGAGTAGGCGGTCACGCCGTTCATCGTCACCTGGTTCGCACGGATAGGCTCGAAGATGGAGATGGACCTTCCTACGGCGCTCTGCTGGGTGGCGGGCGCGACCACGGTGACGTCGGCGATCGGCGCGAGCGCGTCGTATGCCGCCCAGAGTCCCGTAGAGGTTATCCCGTCGTCGTTGGTGAGCAGAATCTTGGGCTTCATCCTTGTCTATAGGGATGGTCCCCGCGCATCAAAAACCTGCCCGATCGTCAGGGTCAAGTCGTTTGCAGCTGACCTCTACTGCAATGAAGGTCTTTCTCGCCGAATACTCCGTATGCAATGACCCCGAGCTTGCCCCCGAAGGCGCCGCCATGCTCGCCGCCATAAGCGAGAGTTTTGAGCGGTGCGGCTACGACGTGGTGACGCCGGAGAGCCCCGACTTCGAGGGCGAGATCAAAAGGCTCGCGCCGGAGTGCGATGTGGGCCTGGTCATCGCGCCGGATCATCTCCTCTTCCGGTACACGCACCTCCTTGAAGGACTGACCCACAACATCGGGTGCGGGAGCATGAACGCGGCGGTCTGTGCCAACAAACTGCGGGCGGCGGACATCCTCTCCCGGAACGGGATAGCCGTCCCCCCCGCAGCTGGTGTTGGGAAGAGGGTCGTCAAGCCGATCATGGGCTGCGGCGCCCTCGGTGTCCGGCTGACGGACGAGGAGCCGGGGGCCGGCGAGTTTGCACAGGCCTACGTCGAAGGAGAGGCGCTGAGTGTGAGCCTTGTGGGGAGCCGGGTGACCGGCAACGTCTGCGAGTTCTACTCGGGCGCCCCGGCGCTCCTGCTCGCCGTCAACCAACAGGAGATCGCCTTCGCGGACGACGGGAGGTTCCTCTACCTCGGAGGAGAGACGCCCGTCCATCCCGATCACGAGGAGGAGATCGTCGATGTCGCCGTGCGGACGATGAACGTCCTCGGGTGCCAGGGGTATGCCGGGATCGATGTCGTCGTCGGGAAGCGGATCTACGTCGTGGACGTCAACCCGAGGCCCACGACCAGCCTGGTCGGCATCGCGGCCGTCATGGAAGAGGAGATCGCCGATATCCTTGTTGCAGCGTCGCACGGCGAGGGCGCGGCGGAGGTGCACCTCTCCGGGAGGGTGCGGTTCGACAAGGACGGGGGGCTTCACCGGCTATGATCGGGATCGACATCGGCGGTGCAAACCTCAAGGTCGTCGACGATACGGGCGTGCATATCCACTACTGTCCGCTCTGGCAGGGCGCGCCGCTCGCCGATCTCCTCAAACCGTATGCCGGAAAACCCGCCGCCGTGGTCATGAGCGGGGAGCTCGCCGACTGCTTTGCGAGCAAGATGGACGGCATCCGGTGGATCGTCGGGGCGGTGCAGGAGGTCATCCCCGGCGCCGTCTTCTACGGCACCGACGCGGCGTTCCATACCCGGCCGGTTCCGGCCCTTGCCGCCGCGAACTGGCTGGCGTCGGCCGACTGCCTGCGGGAGAACTACGCCGACGCGGTGCTCCTCGACGTGGGAAGCACCACCGCCGACGTCGTCCCCCTGAACCGTTTCGAGGACCTCAGGGGGCTGACCGACACCCGGCGGCTGCAGGAACAGTACCTCGTCTACACCGGCATGCTCCGGACGAACGTCGCGACGCTGGTATCGTCGGTCATGCTCGACGGGACGGCGACCCCGGTGAGCACCGAGTATTTCGCCGCAAGCGGCGACGCGCACCTCGTGCTCGGCCACATCGCCCCGGAGGACTACACCTCGCCTGCACCCGACAACGGCGAGAAGACCCTCGATGCAGCGCTACGGAGACTTGCCCGGGTGGTCTGCGCCGATATCGATGAGATCGGGAGAGATGGAGCCCTGGATGTCGCCCGGCAGTTCTGGGATGCCCAGCGAACGCTGATCGCCCGCGCAGTAGAGCAGGCAGTATCCCGGAGCGGTGCCGGGAGGGTGATCACGGCCGGTATCGGAGCGAACCTCTTTGCCCGCGAACTCGGCGGCGTTACGCTTGAAGAGGAGATCGGGGAGGTTTCGGACGCACTGCCGGCATACGCTGTCAGGGAGGTGGCGCTACGGCATTCCGGTGGAACCTGACCCTTCTTCTGCTCGCGGTATCGGTCGCCGTCACGGCAATATCGCTGGCGCTAGGATTCCCGTTCTTCTTTCTCTTCCTGTTCATACCGCTGATCCCGCTCTTCGGGCGCCCCCCTGCCGTGAAGCGATGCCCTGCCTGCGGGTGGGAAACCGCAGGCGGCGAGCGCTTCTGCCCCTACGATGGGACGCCGCTCACGGTCGAGGGTGAAGGTGGCGAGGTTTAAGAGGGAGAGCGGTAACAGGAAGCCGAAGAGATCGGTTGCGGGGATCGCCCCGAAGTCGCGGGAGGCGTAGTTCCGGATCGTGCCCCGGTCGACGACGATCCCCATCGCCCGCAGATGCTGCGCTACCTGGTTGAAGGGCATCTGCCGTGAGAGGAGAAGGCAGAGATCGACGATGGGCGACGCGAGACGGGTATCGGGATAAAAAGGAGCGTCCGCATAGCAGAGGGCGCCGCAGTCCTGGCAGTAGAACCGCTTCACGAAGACCCGGATGGTGCGTTCTCTCCCGTTATCGAGCATGACGGCAAACCGTTTTGCCCGCATGTCATGCCCGATCACCTGACCCCCGCACGACGGGCAGGCGTCGAGATCGGCGAATATCACCCCGTCCATCGACGCGAGGGCGTTTCCCACCAGATCGACGAGCATCGGTGGGATCGGCACTGTTTTCTTCGCTATGGCAACTCTCTCCCGTGGAAGTTGTATGAATGGGGTATGCATCCACCGATAATAACATCTCCTGTCAAACGGGAACGGACGGATAAACGTTCCCGCGCGCAGGGGAGTGCCCCGGAAAACGCACGTTTTTTTTCTTTTTGGCCCTTGTCGCGCAGATTCGGAACGGTTTTCCTGGCTCCCGACTGCCCGGAGATGCCTCCGCGGAGCACCGGTTCAGCACTTATGTCTGGTTCCGATCCCGATTAAAGCCGGTGTTCCGGTGATTCTTATGCATGTAAAAACCCAAAGAGCGGATGCAGATTGTTGTTTGTCCTCCAATGCTGCCGGCGAAGGGGGTGGCGGATCAGGTTAACTACCATAATTTAAGTAGCTTAACACCTGATTGTCGTTTTGTCACAGAGGTGACAAAAACATGACGCTGAAGTATGTTGCCACAACGTGCCCTTATTGCGGTACGGGATGCAGTTTCAACCTCGTCGTCCAGGACGGCAGAGTTGTCGGAACGGCACCGTACCGCCGCTCACCCGTGAACGAGGGAAAGGTCTGCCCCAAGGGGACCTACGCTCATGAGTTCGTGAACAGCCCGGACCGCCTCACGAAGCCGCTCATCAAGAAAAACGGCAAATTCGAGGAAGCGACCTGGGACGAGGCCTACGACCTGATCGCCCGGAAGTTCAAGTCGTACAAACCCGATGAGTTCGCGGCGCTTGCATCGGCCCGTGTCTCCAACGAAGAGAACTACCTGCTGATGAAGTTCACCCGCGGTGTGATGAAGTCCCGCCACATCGACCACTGCGCCAGGCTCTGCCATGCATCCACGGTTGCGGGTCTTGCCGCCTCGTTCGGCTCCGGTGCGATGACCAACTCCATCGGCGACATCGCCGAGTCGAAGTGCGTCTTCATTCTCGGGTCCAACACATTCGAGCAGCACCCGCTCATCGGGCGGAGGGTGATGCAGGCGAAGAAGAACGGCGCGAAGATCATCTACGCCGACCCGCGCTACACCGCGACCGCGAAGCAGGCCGACCTCTACATGCCGTTTGTGTCCGGCAGTGATGTCGCCATCCTCAACTGCATGATGCAGGAGATCATCAAGAACGGCTGGGAAGACAGGGAGTTCATCGCCAACCGGACGAAGGACTACGAGAAACTCAAGGAAGTCGTCATGAAAGACACTTACAGCCTTGAGAACGTCTCGAAGATCTCCGGTATTCCCGCAGAGAGCCTCAAGACCGCCGCCGAGTGGTTCGGCACCGCCGAGTCCTCAGCGCTCCTCTACTCGATGGGTATCACCCAGCACACCGTCGGCGTCGACAACGTCCGGTCGACTGCCAACCTCCAGATGCTCACCGGCAACCTGGGCAAGCGCGGCGGCGGCGTGAACGCGCTCCGTGGCCAGAACAACGTCCAGGGCGCCTGCGACATGGGTGCGCTCCCGGTCGTCTTCACCGGCTACCAGAAGGTCATCGACGAGGCCGTCCACAAGAAGTTCGCCGACGCCTGGGGCTTTTCCGACGGCATCTGCGAGCCGAAGAACGGCTACGAGGTCACCGTCATGATGGATGTCCTGACCGACAACCCCGGCGAGCTCAAGTGCATGTACATCATGGGCGAGAACCCGATGCTCTCCGACCCGGACCTGACCCACGTCAAGCACGCCATCGAGAACCTGGAATTCCTGGTGGTCCAGGACATCTTCCTGACCGAGACCGCCGAACTCGCCGACGTCGTGCTGCCTGCGGCATGTTACGCGGAGCGCGACGGCACCCAGACCAGCACCGAGCGGCGCGTCCAGATGTGGCGCAAGGCCCAGGACCCGCCCGGCGAGGCGAAGGTCGACTGGCAGATCATCAGCGAACTCGCCGCGAAGATGGGCTACGCCGACCAGTTCCCCTACCGGAGCGCCGAGGAGATCTTCAACGAGATCGCCGCCCTCACGCCGTCCTACCACGGGATGAACTACGAGCGGTTGAGCAGGCCCGAAGCACTCCACTGGCCCTGCCCCGCAGTCGACCACCCCGGCACACCTATCCTGCACATCGGCAAGTTCTCGCACCCCGATGGCATGGGCGTCTTTGCGCCCCTCGAGTGGAAACCGCCGGCGGAAGTTCCCGACGCGGAGTATCCGTTCGTGCTCACGACCGGCCGTGTTCTCTGGCACTGGCACACCGGCACCATGACCCGCCGCTCCGCGACCCTCGATCATGAGGTCCCCACCGGCTGGATCGAGATCAACCCCGAGGACGCGCAGGCACTCGGCATCAAGGACAAGGAAATGATCCGTGCCGTCACCCGCCGTGGGTCCGTCGACGTCCCCGCGAGGGTGACCGGTGACATCATGAAGGGTGTCATGTTCATGCCGTTCCACTTCAAGGAATGTGCCGCGAACGTCCTGACGAACAACGCACTCGATCCGATCGCAAAGATCCCCGAGTTCAAGGCCTGTGCTGTGAAGGTCGAGAAGATTACGGAGGCCTGAACATGGTAGCTAAAGGCGATATGGTCTACACGTGGGCGGCAGACGCCGATGTGCTGAAGAAGGGGGAGTGCGGGGGTGCGATCACCGCCCTGCAGCAGTATGCCCTGAAGTCCGGCATGGTGGACGCTGTCCTTGCCGTCAAGAAGGGTGCGGACCTCTACGACGCGGTGCCGACCGTGATCACCGATCCTGCGGAGATCGCAGAGACGGCGGGCTCGCTCCACTGCGGGACGCTCCTGCTCTCGAAACTGGTGAAGGACTACCTCGATAACAACAAGACCGCGAAACTCGGCGTCACCGTCAAGGGCTGCGACACGATGGGCCTTATCGAGCTCGCGAAGCGGAATGCGGTCGATATGGACCGCCTCCTCCTGCTCGGCGTGAACTGCGGCGGCTCCGTCAGTCCGGTCCTGGCCCGCAAGATGATCGCCGAGAAGTTCGAGGTCGACCCCGACCTGGTTCACAAAGAGGAGATCGACAAGGGCCAGTTCATCATCGAGTATGAGGGCGGCCATAAAGGGATCAAGATCGACGACCTCGAGGACGAGGGCTACGGCCGCCGCAGCAACTGCCGCCGGTGCCTCTACAAGGTCCCGCGCCAGGCGGACCTCGCCTGCGGCAACTGGGGCGTCATCGGGGAGAAAGCCGGGAACGCCACGTTCGTCGAGGTCTGCTCCGAGAAGGGGGCACAACTTCTTGACGCCGCCGCAAAAGCCGGGGCCGTCAACACCGAGCCTGCGAACCCGAAGGGGATCGAGATCCGCGGCAAGGTCGAAGGCGCCATGCTGAATCTCGGCAACAAGTGGCGGAAGAAGGACTTCGAGGCGCTCGCCTCCGATCTCTGGGGCACCATCGCCCGCGAGACCGGCCGGTGCATCAAGTGCTACTCCTGCATCGAGAACTGCCCGGTCTGCTTCCCGGTAGCGGACGAACTCAAAGGAAACTCCAGGATGGTCACCTCCGGAGAGGTTCCGCCGAACCCGATGTTCCACCTCCGACGGTTCGCGCACATCTCGGACTCCTGCATCAACTGCGGGCAGTGCGAGGAGCTCTGTCCGATGGACATCCCGCTTGCGCTCTTCTCCCACGCCATCAGATCCGAGGGCGACACTACGTTCGAGCCCAAGCTCGGGAAAGCACCCTACACCAACTAACCTTTTTTTGTCTGACGCGTTATTCCTGAGCGCATCCGGGATCCGGTCGATTTCATGCTCCTGAATGCCTGTTCGGACAAGAATGGTCGATATCGCACCGGGCTCCCGGCAAAAAGCATGCTTTGCCCCACACTTATTCATCAAAAAAGTGGGTGTTAATCACTATAGTTAAATATTCTGAACCCCGTATTTCTATGTATCCGAGGTTTTAACCATGGATCTCAAGTATGTACAGACCACATGCCCGTACTGCGGTACGGGGTGCAGCTTCAACCTCGTTGTGAAGGACGGGAAGGTTGTCGGCACACAACCTTACAAGCGTTCTCCGGTCAACGAGGGAAAAGTCTGCCCCAAGGGCACTTACGCTCACGAATTCGTGAACAGCCCGGACCGCCTCACAAAGCCGCTCATCAAAAAGGACGGCAAATTCGTCGAGGCGACCTGGGACGAGGCCTACGACCTGATCGCACAGAAGTTCAAGTCCTACAAGCCCGATGAGATTGCCTGCCTCTCCTCAGCCCGTGTCTCGAACGAAGAGAACTATCTGCTGATGAAACTGGCACGCGGCGTCTTCAAGACGCGCCACATCGACCACTGCGCCCGGCTCTGCCACGCGTCCACTGTCGCCGGTCTCGCCGCCTCGTTCGGCTCCGGTGCGATGACCAACTCCATCCTCGATATCGCCGAGTCGAAGTGCGTCTTCGTCATCGGGTCCAACACATTCGAGCAGCACCCGCTGATCGGCCGCAAGATCGTCCAGGCCAAGCTGAACGGCGCAAAGGTCATCGTCTTCGACCCGCGCTACACGCCGACCGCCAAGCAGGCCGATCTCTACGCCTCCTTCTACTCCGGCACCGATGTGGCCATCCTCAACTGCCTGATGGGAGAGATCATCAGGAACGGATGGGAGGACAAGGAATGGGTCTCGAAGCGTGCAAAGGGATACGAGGAGCTCAAAGCGGTCGTGCTCAAGGATGATTATCTCCCCGAGAACGTCGAGAAGATCTCCGGCATTGCCGCTGCGGATCTCAAGACCGCAGCCGAATGGATCGGTACCGCCGAGTCCTCCGCGCTCCTCTACTCGATGGGCATCACCCAGCACACCGTCGGTGTCGACAACGTCAAGTCGACCGCCAACCTCCAGATGCTGACCGGAAACATCGGCAGGCGTGGTGGCGGCGTGAACGCGCTCCGTGGCCAGAACAACGTCCAGGGCGCCTGCGACATGGGTGCGCTCCCGGTCGTCTTCACCGGCTACCAGAAGGTCATCGACGAGGCCGTCCACAAGAAGTTCGCCGACGCCTGGGGCTTCCCCGACGGCATCTGCGAGCCGAAGAACGGCTACGAGGTCACCGTCATGTTCAACGTCCTGACCGACAACCCCGGTGAGCTCAAGGCGATGTACATCATGGGCGAGAACCCGATGCTCTCCGACCCGGACCTCACCCACGCGGAGCATGCACTCGAGCAACTCGAGTTCCTGGTGGTCCAGGATATCTTCCTGACCGAGACCGCCCAGCACGCAGACGTCGTGCTGCCCGCCACCTGCTACGCAGAGAAGGAGGGCACCCAGACCTCCACCGAGCGGCGTGTCCAGATGTGGCGCAAGGCCCAGGACCCGCCGGGCGAGGCGAAGGTCGACTGGCAGATCATCAGCGAAGTGGCGGCCGCCATGGGCTACGCCGACCAGTTCCCCTACCAGAGCGCCGAGGAGATCTTCAACGAGATCGCCGCCCTCACGCCGTCCTACCACGGGATGAATTACGAGCGGCTCAACCGGCCCGAAGCACTCCACTGGCCCTGTCCCTCCGAGGACCACCCCGGCACACCTATCCTGCACATCGGCAAGTGTTCGCACCCCGATGGCATGGGCGTGATGCACCCCATCGAGTGGAAACCCCCGGCGGAAGTCCCCGATGCGGAGTACCCCTACATCCTCACCACCGGACGGTGCCTCTGGCACTGGCACACCGGGTCCATGACCCGCCGCTCCGCGACCCTCGATACCGAGGTCCCGACGGGCTGGATCGAGATCAACACCGAGGACGCAAAGGCGCTCGGCATAGCAGACAAGGAGATGGTCCGGGCGACCTCCCGCCGTGGCACGGTGGACGTCCCCGCGAAAGTGACCGACGAGATCAAGAAGGGCGTCATGTTCATGCCGTTCCACTTCGCCGAGTGTGCAGCGAACAGACTGACTAACAACGCACTCGACCCGATCGCAAAGATCCCTGAGTTCAAGGCTTGTGCTGTGAAGGTCGAGAAGATTACGGAGGCCTGAACATGGCAGCAAAAGGCGATATGGTCTACGCATGGGCAGCCGACGCCGCCTGCCAGGAGAAGGGCGAGTGCGGCGGAGCGGTCACCGCTCTGCTGACGCACGCGCTTAAGTCCGGCATGGTGGACGCTGTCTTTGCCGTAAAGAAGGGACAGGATCTCTACGATGCTGTGCCTGTGCTCATCACCGACCCGGCCGAGATCGCACAGACGGCAGGCTCGCTCCACTGCGGGACGCTCCTGCTCTCGAAACTGATCAAGAAGTACCTGGACGGCGCCGAGAACATGCGGATCGCCATGCCGGTAAAAGGCTGCGATGCGATGGGCCTCTACGAGCTCGCGAAGCGCAACCAGGTCAACCTGGACAACGTCCTGATGATCGGTCTCAACTGTGGTGGGTCCGTCAGCCCGGTCGCCGCCCGGAAGATGATCCGCGAGAAGTTCGAGGTCGACCCTGACGATGTGGTCAAGGAAGAGATCGACAAGGGCCAGTTCATCATCGTCACGAAGGACGGCCAGCACAAGGGCATCTCGATGGACGAACTCGAGGAGGCAGGCTACGGCCGCCGCAGCAACTGCCGCCGCTGCAAGATGAAAGTCCCGCGCCAGGCGGATCTCGCCTGCGGCAACTGGGGCGTCATCGGGGAGAAAGCCGGCAAAGCCACCTTCGTCGAGGTCTGCTCTGAGAAGGGTGCAAACCTCCTTGATGCAGCCATAAAGGCCGGAGAACTCAAGACCGAGGCCGCGAACCCGAAGGGTATCGAGATCCGCGGCAAGGTCGAGAACGCGATGCTGAAGCTCGGCGACAAGTGGCGGGCGAGAGACTTCGAGGGCCTCGGCGAGGGCAAGGAGCGCCTGAAGAAGATCATGGACGCGACGAGCCGGTGCATCAAGTGCTACGCCTGCATCGAGAACTGCCCGATCTGCTACTGCGTCGAGTGCAGCACGAAGAAGGCTTACCTGGTCGAGCCTGGTCAGGTTCCGCCGCCCTTCATGTTCCACCTGATCCGGTACGCTCACATCTCGGACTCGTGTATCAACTGCGGCCAGTGCGAGGAGAACTGCGCGATGGATATCCCGAACGCGCTCTTCATGCACGCCCTGCAGGTCGACCTTCAGGAGATGTTCGGCCACACCCCGGGTGTGGACATGGAACTCCCGGTGCTCGCGCTCGTCGAGGAGCAGACGGAACGCAAGCGTCTCTCCGACACCGGCAGCGACCAGATCTTCAACATCTTCGAGTAAGGAGAAATCTCTCCCTTTTTTTAGCAGGCTGCGACCGGTTAGCGGTGGCTCTCCGGCATTGGTGGATGGTTAGCGAAGCGTGAGAAGACCACAGGTCTTTGAGCCGCGACACGCGCGAAGTCCGGTATGGCTGCCGGCGGCTCGTTTTATTGCATCCCCTCTCCCTGATGGCAGGCAGGAACCCGTATCAGGGAATGTGAATGAGTGTAGCCTGCTTCCGGTTTAACTACGATTTTCCGTGCAAAAAAAGAGAGATAAGCCCCGCTCACTCAACCGTGTGGGAGAGGGGCGGAATTGCGCTCTGGTCGGAGAACGTCTCCTCGTGGCCGTCCGGGAACCGGACCACCGTCAGGCCCGGGGAGAGGTCCGTCTCGACCAGCGATGCAAACCAGTAGCCGTCGATTACCTCCTGCGCCGCGGTGAAGTCGAGTCCCGGTGTCGAGTAGACCCGTCCTCCGTCGGTGTTCTCAATCTCCGCGAACTCCTGAACGGAGAATACAGCGACATCGCTCTCGGCCGAGGCCACCGTTACGGGGACCCCCAGCGCATCCTCGAGCGCGAACTTCAGCTCCCGCTCCGGATCGGCGATCTTGAAGAAGACCGCGATTGTCTCGATCCACGAGAGGGTGTAGTTAATGGTGATCTCCCCACTCCCGTCCTCGTCCACGGCTATCAGAAGGTTGTCCGTGGTGAATGCCCCGGCCGGGGCCACGGTAACCGCCAGGACCAGGAGGAAGGCAATCAGAATCCCGCTTCTCATTCTTGTACCTCGGTGAACCATATACTGTTTGAAAATTTAAACATTTGGTAAATCTTCTCTGTGTTCAACAACCCGGTAACTGATTTTCTACGGTGTATTCTTCTGAAAATATAAAATCTCGAAAGATCCGGGTGTGGGGTGTCTCCGGGATCCTGGGGTGCACCGCCACCGTGACCCGGTGCAGAGATCCCCTGCAACCCACTCCCGGTTAGTGCACCCGCAGCCAGAGGTGCAGGTTGCGGTAACCGGCGTCGGTGAGATTGTTTCTGGGGATGTTTGCGGGTGGTGCCTCCTTGAAGAGGAGGAACTCAAGCCGGTTCGTATCCGGGTCCATGATTCGGAAGGAGTAGGGCTGCTCCACGGTCCGGTTGTGCGGCACCGTGACGGAAAACCGGTCGAGAGGCGTCGCCGAGACGATCGTCGACTGGTTCGTCGCGTTATTGAACCTGCTCTCCACGGCAAACGTCTCCACCGTGTAGGTGATGTCCCGGTACTCGTGGTTCCCGATCCCGATGATGACCGTCTGCGGCGTTCCGGACATGAACTCGGTCGGGTAATCGGCTGCTTTTCCTCGCGGCCCGAGGATGTAGAACTCGGTGAACTTCTCCCCCTCTTTCGGGACCGCGGTGACGAAGATCGTCGTCGCGATGGCCACGAGGACGGCGGCGATGAGGACGACGCTCAGGACCCGGTCGAACCGGGACGGAGAACCTCCGGAAAACTCCTCCTTTATCGCAGCGAGGTATGTGCCGAAAGGAACCACGAATCGGCTCTTTTCTGGCAGCTTGCGGCGTTGGAACTGCGCGATAAGGCCGACGGCGAGACTGAATGCCAGGAGGGTGACGGTGATGGAGTCGAGCCGGATTCCCCAGGGCGTGTAGTTGAGCGCGAAGCCGAAGAGCGGCACGGCGGCGATGGAGACCCCGAGCGAGAGGGCGATGCGCTCTATTCCGTCGAGGTCGTCTCTTGCCGGGAAGAGGGCCGCGGTCAGGAGATAGCCGGGGATGAAGAGGATGAACGGCAGGACGAAAACCACACGAAGGGGGCTCTCGCTGATGATTGGAGCGTAGATGCCGGCAAGGGCGAGGAAGGCCCAGAGATAGACGCCTTTTAAGTCCAGGGGGATGGTGCGGGGATCCAGGGAACCGATGAGAAGGCCTGCGGTGGTTTCGGCTGTCATTCTGTTACCCCATAAAAAGCCATGGTATAAATAGGTTCTCCGGTGAGGGCCCGTTTGGGGGATACGAACCCCTGGAGCCCATGAAGACGGGACTGCGGGAAAAAGCAGCACCTTTTAATCGAAGCGCGACCAACCCGCATTCATATGCCCCGGGAAGACTGGGACGATCGGGCGTTCACCGGACTGGAAGCGGCCATCGTCTTCATCGCCTTTATCGTCGTCGCAGCGGTCTTTGCGTACGTCGTTCTCGGGGTGGGCATGACCACGTCGCAGAAGAGCCAGGAGACGATGCATACCGCTCTCGGGGAAGCCGGATCCGCCCTCCGCCCGGGACAGTCGGTCATCGCCAAGCTGGATAACGATCAGGGTTTTCTTGATTTCATAGAGTTCGATCTCGAGACCGCGACCGATCTCGCCGTCATCGATATGGGGAGCATGACCTACACCGTCGCCACGAAGGAGACCCTCATCACGTTCCCCCCCGGCGACCCCGCCATAAACGTCACCTGGCGGTATCCGGAAGATGGCGGACCCCTCCTTGAGACGGGGGAGGTCGTCACGGTGAGACTGGAGATGGAAAGCGTGGAGGTCGGGCGCGGAGACACGTTCACCCTCCAGATGACCGCCGCAGGGGGGGAGACCGCTGCGCTGACCAGAAACGTTCCTGCCGGTATTGGAAAGAATGTCTACGTCGAACTCTTCTGAAGCCGGGTTCACCGGACTCGAGGCTGCGATCGTGCTCATAGCATTCGTTGTCGTTGCAGCCGTCTTTGCGTACGTCGTCCTGGGGGCGGGTATCCTCTTCTCCGAGGAGAGCCGATCCGTCGTTCACCAGGGCATCCAGGAGGCCGGGTCGAGCCTCACCGTGACCGGCGGCGTATACGGCATCAGCAACACTCCCGGAAGGATAGATTCCATCATCGTCCCGGTCGGTCTCACCGCCGGCAGCGAGCCGATCGATATCACCACGGTATCCGTCCGCCTGATCGGCTCCACGCATAAGGAGACGGTTCGCCAGAATGAGCCTCTCATCGACGTCGTTCCCGCAGTCGGGCGCTGGAGTGTCCAGGAACGGTTGAACGCCGATTCCGATCATCTTCTCGAGGCCGGGGAGCAGTACGTGCTGAACGTCTCGCCGATGGTCATGCTGGACTGCAGGCCGTACCGGACGTTTGCCGTCGAGATCAAACCGGCAGGAAGGCCGGCACTCCGGGTGGAGAGGACGGTGCCGGGCAGCGTCACCACGATCACCCGGCTTGACTGACGGCTTTATTCGGCATCCAGGAGATCCTGGTGCCGTATAGCCCCGACAACCCCGACTGCCGCCACCGCTGCGAGCAGCAGGTAATCCTCCGGCCCCGCCCCGGCCATCAGGACGCTCTCCGGGCCCCCGGCCGCCCAGGCGAGGAGGGAGGCGAGGGCGAGGATCCCAAGGAGCGGGACGGATACGCGGACGAGTGCCGCGGCGAGCCTGGAGATGCCGGGCCCGAACCCCCTGCAGGCGGCGAGAGCGATACCGGCCGATGCCGCGAGGAATACCCATTCGGAGAGCGACGACACTTCCGCCAGGATGGCACCGCCGAAGTAGCCGGTGTACTCGTAAGGCTCGTACGGGCCGAGGAGCGGGAAGTACCAGGTGACGGGCATCGCCCACATCGCGTCGATGACCTGGTGGGAGAGTGCGCCGGCGGCGACGGCGAGGAGCGCAAAGGATTCCTGTCTCCGGTACAGGACGATGCCTGCCATGAGCAGGAGCGCGAGAAAGAGCAGCCCGTGCCCGAATATCCGCCCGGAATTGAGCGTGCCTGCAAGAAGAATGTGACCGACCGGTTTGTCGATCAGGTCGGGGAGGACGGCCCCGAGAGCACAGAAGCCGATGAGCCGCCGGTCGCCCAGGCGTCCGGCGATCGCGAGGCCCAGGATGAGGCCGAGGAAGAGGTGGCAGGCGACGAACACTTTTCATGAAGACGATGCCGGTGGTTATATTCCTGCTGTTCGAGGTAGGGCAAACGATATGGGCGGAGAGCGCCGATAACTCTCCGGATTATGGCAACGCTTGATCGGCGGGAGATCCTCATCATCTTCGCCTCGTTTCTCATCGGCAGCGCGGCGGGGTGGTGGAGCCGCATGCACTGGGGCGGCGGCCTCATTGCCGTCGCAGTGACGCTTGCCGGAACCGTTGCCGGCTACCTTATCATCGTAACCGTTCTCCGGGCCGCGGGTCATCCGGTCGGGTAGCCGGGGTGAACCCGGCGGATCACGTGGCCGTGGATTGGCCGGGGCGGCGTATGCGGCCGGTATCGTGTCCCGGCGGGAGATCCGTTCCCTGCTGTTCCCGCACCCGCCCGCCTTCGATCGCGAGGACGCGGTCGGCGAGTGTCAGGAGCGACGGACGGTGGGAGACGAGGATGGTCGTCCGGTTCCGGACCAGGAGCCGGAGCGTCCGGCGAATCTGCTCCTCGGTCTGCATGTCGAGCGCGGACGTGGGCTCGTCGAGGATGAGGATGGGCGCGTCTTTGAGGAACGCTCTGGCGATGGCGACCCGCTGCCGCTGGCCGACGGAGAGCTGGGTTCCGCGCTCCCCGACGACCGTCCGGTATCCGTCCGGGAACCCCGTGATCTCGTCGTGGATCTGCGCTTTCCGTGCGGCTTTGACGACCTCCTCGAAGGTGGCCTCGGGTCTGCTGTAGCGGATGTTCTCCTCGATGGTGGTGTGAAAGAGGAAGAGGTCCTGCGAGACGAGCGATACCTGCCGCCGCAGCCAGCGGGGGTCGAGCGATGCAAGATCGCGGCCGTCGAGGGTGATCGTGCCTTCCTGCGGTGCGAATGCCCGGAGGATCAGGTTCACGAGCGTCGTCTTCCCGGCACCCGTTCGCCCGACGACGGCGACCACCTCGCCGGGACGGATGACGAGGTTTGCGTCCGCGAGAACCGGTTCCGACTCCGTGTATCCGAACCGGACACCGGAGAACGCTATCCTGCCCTGCACCGCGGCGGGCACGGCCCCGCCGCCGGCCGGCTCCTCGTCCATCGAGAAGAGTTCGCGCAGGCGGGCGGCGGACGTCGCCGCAGGCTGCATGACGACGGGGAAGGCGAAGAAGGTGTTGACGGTGGGGGCGAACGTCACGACGTAGACCGCGAACGCGACGAAGTCCCCGACGGTCATGCTGCCGGTGAGCACCTCGTTCCCGCCGACCCAGAAGACGGCGATCAGCATGAGCGACATCGTGCCGATCCTGAAATATTCGGAGAACGCCGAGAGCATCGTGTTCCTGATCCGGGCATCGACCATCTTTGCAAGCGTCCCGGAGACCCGGTGCACCTCCCGCTCCTCGGCGGCGTGCGTCTTTACCGTGTCGATGCCGGAGATCACCTCCTGGATGTCGCGGGAGACGTAGGCCTGCCGTTCGCGCTCCCGGTGGGTGGCGGCGCGGATCCGCCGGATGAAGACTGCGTTGACCAGGAGGTAGAGCGGGATGAAGGCGGCGACGACGAGGGTGAGCCTCAGGCTCAGGATGCAGAGGACGGCGAGGGTGAAGGCGACGTAGAGGCCGTTTGCGACGATCAGGGGGAGGTACTGGGAGACGGTGTACTGCAGGATCTGGACGTCGTCGGAGAGGCGGGACATGATGTAGCCGGTCTGCTGCGACTTGAAGTAGGAGAGCGGGAAACCCAGGACGTGCTCGACGAGAGCGGTCTGGAGGTTGAAGGCGTAGCCTTCCCGGAACCGGGCCGTCCAGTAGTTCCGCAGCAGGTCCATGCCGCCGGTGAAGAGCCCGAGCACCAGGAGGGCGGCGATGAGGGTATCGAGCGAGGAGAGGAGCCCGCCGGCACCTGCAATAAGGGTATCGGGGGCCGGGGTCTCCCCGAGCAGGATGTTGTCGATGAAGAACTTGATGCTGAGCGGGAGCACGGTCTTTGCCGCCGAGACGAGAGCGGTCGCCGCGAGGGCCAGCACGCCCACCATCCTGATCGGCCGGGCGAACCGGAGGAAGAAGGCGAGGTCGGAGAACCCGAGATCGCTCGTCGCCTTCGCCGGCTGGCGCATGATATCCCGGGTGAAGGCGACGGTGCGCCGGCAGCAGTCTGTGATGCTCATGGTATGGGTCCCCGTTGAGGAGCGCACTCCGGTCTTCTGCCGGGTCTCCGTTGCAATCCCATATCGTTCTGGCGTATAATACCTGCGGCACGGAGGCCGGGGCAAACCAGAAAGGCTATTGTGTGGCGTGGTGAGGGCTCCATATGGTATCGCTGAACGCCGGCCGCTTCTCCGGGGCGGTTCCGGGCGCACTGGTGGTCGGTGCGGTTTTTCTTCTCGGCTGGCTGGGTCTCCTCCCGGCCCCGATCATGACGGTGGCGCTCCTCTTCGGCGGGGGTTTCATCGCCGGTCTCTTCACCCGGGGCAGGGTCAGGGACGGGGCCGTTGCCGGTGCCATCTGCGGGGTGCTCGTGGCCCTTGCCATAGCCTCCGGAGCAGCCCTCATGAGCCTGGTAGAGAGCAGTCCGCAGTATCCCCCGCCATGGATGACCTTCGGCTTCTACGCTCTGATCCTCACGGCACTCCTCCTCCCCTACAACGCCGTCGGCGGGGCGGCCGGGACGGCGGTGCGAAACGGATCCCGGAGAGGCGGCAACGGGGCGGGCGAGCGGAGGCGATGGCTCGGGATAGGAATCGGCACGGCCGTCATCGGCGGTTCGTCTCTCGTCATCGCCTTTCTCGGCCCGCTGATCCTGGCCCCTCCGCTCGCCGGCGGATTCATCGCGGGGTACTCTGCCGGGCCGAGACCGGAGGATGGCCTTGAGGCCGGGCTTGTCGCGGGGCTTTTCGGGACCGGCATCTTCCTGATCCCATTCCTCTGGACGGCATCGCATGCCACGGGGTTCGTCGCCGGGCTCGCGGGGATGGCCGCGATCGCGCTGGGACTGCTCTTCCCGCTCCTCGGGACCGTCGCCGGGGTTGCCGGTGCGGTCGTACGGCCGGGTCCCCGGGATGGTTAAGAGATTACGGCTGTTTTTGGAGAGGTCTCCACTGAAAAAAGTTACAACTGGGCCGAGGGGGTCGCCCTGGCCGTCCCGGGAACGGCCACTCTCTTTTCAAGAATGGTGACGGCGATGGTCGTGATCGAGACCAGCACGAGGTAGACGATGCCGACGGCCGCGAACGACTCCGTGTAGGTGAAATACTTCGTCGCCACCAGTTTCCCCGCCCCGGAGAGTTCGATCACCGTGATCATGTAGGCAAGCGACGAGTACTTGATCAGGTAGATGAACTCGTTCGAGAGCCCCGGTATCGCCCGGCAGAGCGCCTGCGGCAGGATGACGTTTCTGATCGCCTGCCACCGGGTCATCCCGAGCGCCTGGGCGGCAACCATCTGGCCTTCCTTGATCGATATGAGGGCGCCCCGGATGTACTCGGCGTTATACGCTCCGTTGCAGAGGATAAATCCGACCACCGACGCCACGAACGCGGTGAAGGTAATCCCGATCGACGGGAGCCCGAAGTAGAGGATGAAGAGAAGGAGGAGCAACGGCGTACCCTTGATGAGAAAGACATACGTCTTGCAGAGCCAGGATATGACGGGGTTGCCGTACTGCCTTCCCACCGCGACGGCGATCCCGAGCGCGAGACCGAACGGGGCGGAGCACGCGATCAGCTGCAATGTCACGACCAGGCCCTGCATCAGCGCCGGGAGGAGAATCTCAAAGAAGAATACTGCCTGTTCCATGCCGCTCCTCAATCATCCATCCGGGAATCGATCCGGCCGATGAAGTCCTTCATCCGGGTGAACCGCGGGTCATGCAGGAGCAGGTCCGGCGACCCCTGCTCGGCAACCACGCCGTTCTCCATGAAGAGAACCTCGTTTGCAACCGAGCAGGCAAACCCCATCTCGTGGGTGACGACGAGCATCGTCATCCCGTTGCGGGCCAGTTTCTTCATGACCTCGAGCACCTCCCTCGTCAGTTCGGGGTCGAGCGCGGAGGTCGGTTCGTCGAAGAGGATGACGTCCGGGTCCATGGCAAGCGCCCGGGCGATGGATACCCGCTGGGCCTGGCCGCCGGAGAGTTCCGCCGGGTAGTGGTCGGCCCAGTCCTCCAGCCCCACCTGCCGGAGTTCGGTGAGGGCCTTCTCGCGTGCCTCCGCCTTCCCCATGCCCCTGACCTTCAGGAGCGCCAGTTCGACGTTTTTGACGGCGGTGAGGTGGTCGAAGAGGAAGAAGTTCTGAAAGACCATCCCGATCTTCTGCCGGAAGTAGTTGATCCGCGCCCCCGAGTTCGTGACCTCCTCCCCGTCGAGCCAGACCGTCCCGCGGTCGGGCGGCGTCAGCTGGTTGATGCACCGGAGAAGCGTGCTCTTTCCCGTCCCGGAGGGGCCGATGAAGACCTTCGTCTCGCCGCGGCGAACGTCGAACGAGACTCCCCGCAACACTTCGTTACCCCCGAAGGACTTGTGTATGTCCTCGACTCTCAACACAATGTCGTTGTTGTTCATGCTCTACATCGCTCCGGTTCCGAATCCCGGGATTGCTATCCTCTTCTCCAGCCTGTGCAGGAGTTTGAGCCCCCCGTAGTTCAGGACAATGAAGATCCCCGCTGCAGCGAGGTAGATCGGCATCGTTATGTGGGTCTGCGTAACCATCCGCGACGTAATGGTGAGCAGTTCCACGACCCCGATCGCGTAGCAGACCGCCGAATCGGTCAGGATGTTGGGGTACTCGTTCGACCAGCCCGGGAGCGCTATGCGCACCGCCTGGGGGAGGATGACCGAACGGATGGCGGTGAGCCTGCTCATCCCGAGCGACCGCGCCGCGATCATCTGCCCTTCACCGACTGACTGGATGGCACCCCGGAAGATCTGGGACTGGTAGGCCGCCCCCCGGAGGCCCAGCACGACCGCCCCGACGACGAACGCCGAGAGTTCACCGAGCCCGATTGCCGGGAATATGCCGAACCAGAAGAGGAAGAGCAGGACGAGGATGGGGAGGCCCCTGAAGAACCATACGTAGATCCCGACGACCCACCGGACCGGCCGCGCCCCGTAGACCTGGCCGAGCGCCATGGGCAGTCCGAGAAGGACTCCGAGGCCGAGGGCGGCGAGGACAAGGCCGAGGGTAGAGGCGATGCCTGAAAGGAGATACGGTAACCAGTCGAGAAGTATCGGCAAAACGTCCATTTGGCTATCCCTGAATCACTGCACGGCACTGTCTCCGGCCGGAAGAACGGCGCCGGGTACTCTATGCATGAATCTGACGGAGAGCAAAATAAACGTTGTCAAATCCGCCCCGGTTGAGCAGGACGGCCGCTCGCCGTAGCGGGACGTTTTTATTCCCGGAGGCGGATTCGACCGTATCCGCTGCAAACGCCCTCCACGCCACGCTCCAGCGGGCTCCAGCAACACTTAAGTATGTGGGGGAGGGGGAAGAGGGGTATGTCACCTGCACCCGATATACGGATCCCTCTCGATGTGCCCTCCGAGGAGCAGGAGAGGTACCGGGAGAACTACCGGACAATCACGCACGGCACCGGGAGGCTGATGCTCTTTGCCGGGGACCAGAAGGTCGAGCACCTCAACGACGATTTCTACGGCGAAGGCATCCATCCCGACGACGCCGATCCCGAACACCTCTTCCGGATCGCGAGCCGGGCGAGGATCGGGGTCTTTGCGACGCAACTCGGGATGATCGCCCGCTACGGTGAGGATTACCGGGACGTGCCCTACCTCGTCAAGCTCAATTCCAAGACCAACCTGGTCGGAACCGCCCAGCGTGACCCGCTCAGCTCGGAGCTCCATCTCGTCCGGCAGGTCGTCGACCTCCGCGACCGGACGGGGCTCGCGATCCTCGGTGTCGGGTATACGGTCTACCTCGGGAGCGAGTACGAACCGATGATGCTCTACCAGGCGGCGCAGATCGTCAACAACGCGCACGCAAACGGGCTCATCACCGTGCTCTGGATGTATCCCCGGGGCAAGGCGGTCAAGGACGAACGCGACCCGCACCTGATCGCGGGCGCTGCGGGCGTCGCGGCGACCCTCGGGAGCGATTTCGCAAAGGTGAACCCGCCGAAGGCGGGCGGCTCGATCGACGCCGCAATGCTCCGGGAGGCGGCGGCGGCCGGCGGCAGGACGGGCGTCGTCTGTGCGGGCGGATCGCAGGCCGACGCGCCGGAGTTCCTGCAGCAGCTCTACGACCAGATTCACGTCGGCGGCACGGTCGGGAACGCGACCGGCAGGAACATTCACCAGCGCCCGCTCGACGAGGCCGTCCGGTTCTGCAACGCGATATCGGCGATCACCCTCGACGATGCGGGTGTCGAGGAGGCGGTCGGGATCTACGAGGGAGGTAAGTGAGGGTATGACGACGGTCGGCATACTGACGGGAGGAGGAGACTGTCCGGGCCTGAACGCGGTGATCCGGGCGGTCGTGCGGACGGGGGCGAAGCACGGGTTCGACGCGATCGGGATCCGGGACGGATGGCACGGGCTGGTCGCCGGGAACGTCGAGCCGCTCACCGACTACTCGGTGACCGGGATCCTCCCCAAGGGCGGGACGATCCTCGGGACGTCGCGGACGAACCCCTTCAAGAACGAGGCCGACGTCCAGCGGCTGCGCGACAACATCAGGAAGTTCGGGATCGACGCGATCGTCGCGATCGGCGGCGAGGATACCCTCGGCGTCGCGAACAAACTCTCGAAGATGGGCATCCCGGTCGTCGGGGTCCCGAAGACCATCGACAACGACGTCGGCGCGACCGACTACACCTTCGGGTTCGATACCGCCGTCGCCATCGTCACCGAGGCGATCGACCGCCTCCACACCACGGCGGAGTCGCACCACCGGGTCATGGTCGTGGAGGTGATGGGCCGGCACGCCGGGTGGATCGCAACCGTGGCCGGGATCGCGGGGGGAGCAGACGAGATCCTCATCCCGGAGATCCCGTTCGATCTCGACGAGGTCACCCACCACCTCCGGGCGCGCTATGAGCGGGGAAAGAAGTTCAGCATCGTCGTGGTCGCCGAAGGCGCCCAGCCGGAGGGGATGGCGGAGGCGATTGCCCAGTCCGCCCGGACGGATGAGTTCGGCCACGTGACCCTCGGCGGTGTCGGGAATTTCCTGCGCGACGAGCTCGAAAAGCGCCTCGATATGGAGGTGCGGGTGACGGTGCTCGGGCACATCCAGCGCGGCGGGTCCCCGACGGCGCACGACCGGGTGCTCGCGACCCGGTTCGGGGTGGCGGCGGCGGATCTCGTCAAGGAGAAGGATTTCGGGAAGATGGTCGCGCTCCGGGGGGACAGTATCGTCGCGGTCCCGCTTGAGGAGGCGGTGGCGAATCTCAAGACGGTGAATATGGATCTCTACGAGATTGCGAGCATCTTCTACGGGGGATAAGCGGCACCGGACCCTACCGTCGGTGCAGGTGCCGGTGGTGGATGTCGGGCTGGTGCGGGTGCTCGTGTGCGAGTTCGGCATGGGCGTGCACGTGGGAGTGCTCCCCGGCCGCCGAGAGCGGCGGATCGCCGGGCTCGTGGTCGTGATCGTGGTGGAGGTCGTCGTGGCGGTGACGGTGCTCGTGGACGGTTGCCGGGTGCCGGTGGGGGTGTGAATGCTCCTCGGAGACCATCAGCCAGGCCCCGAGCGCCATGACGGGCAGCGCGACGTAGAAGGCGCCCGCCGGGAGTTCGGCGAAGAGCAGGAGCGAGAAGAGGACGCCGAAGAACGGGGAGACGGCGAGGAGCGAACCCGCCCGGGCTGCACCGATGCCCCGGAGGGCGAGGAGGAAGAGGATGCTCGTCAGGCCCCCGTAGCAGAGGAACCCGACCGCCATGGCGGCGGCAGCCGTGGCCGTGGCCGGGAGGTGCTCCCCGGCGGTGAGCGCGACGAGGAGCGTGACGGTGCCGGCGCCGATCCCCTTTACAGAGATGACGAGGAGGGGATCCTTCGCCGAGAGCCGCTGTCCCAGGTTGTTGTCGACCGCCCAGAAGAGGCAGGTGAGCAGGATGCCGAGTGCCGGGAGGGAGAGGCCGAGTCCGGCGGCCGGGTTCCAGGTGAGGAGGAGGCACGATGCGGTGATGCACCCGAGCGCAACCCAGACGCGGCGGCTCACCCACTCGCCAAAGATCGTCGCGGCAATCAGCGTCGTCGCAACGGCCTCGAAGTTCAGGAGGAGGGCCGCCGTCGCCGCAGGCGTTCCCGGGAGGCTGTACACCAGGGTGACCGGTGCGAGAAGCCCTCCGAAGAGCGTCACGCCGATGAGCCAGGGGATCTCGTTCCTCCCGGGCGGCGCCTCGACGTGGCTCCGCCGGGTGCCCGCCGCCGTTCCGGCGAGGGAGAAGAGCAGTGCGCCGCAGCCGCTTCCGAGCGAGACCAGTGCGGCGAGAGCGAGCGGCCCGATATCGGCGAGGAGGAGTTTCGTGAACGGGGCGCTCCCGCCGATCAGGACCGCCGTCGCCAGCGCACAGAGGACGGGTGTCCGGTACTGCGTCAGGGTGGATCCGTTCTCTACGGCGGCGGGTTTGCGCGGGTACAGGGGAGTTGCCTCCGGGATGATTGAATGTCGAGAAAAATGGGGGACGAATCGTCCCCGGTTACGCCAGGTTGTGCTTCTCTTTGAGTTCTTCCCAGTAGGGGTCGGCCTGCAGTTCCGCGATCCCCTCGTTCATGAACTCGAGGAGCGCGGTGTCCTCCTTGCGGATAGCGACGCCGAACTGTTCCTGCTCCTGCGTCTCGACGGAGCCGATGGTCTTCAGCGGCTTGCCTTCGATGATGTCCTGGATGGAGACGTCGTCGTACATGACCGCGTCGATCCTGCCGATCTCGAGGTCACTGACGGCAGCCGGTGTGTCGGGGTAGTATTTCAGGTTGTCTTTGGGCAACTTCCCGGTCTCGATCAGGTTGTCCTCGATCCAGATGGCGGCGGTGCATCCCCGCTGCGCTCCGATGACCACCTTTCCGGCAAGGACCTCATCAAGCGTCACGTTCGAGTCCTCGCGGGCTACGACGTCCTGGTTGATCGACCAGTAGGGGTTGCTGAAGCTGACCTTCTCCTGCCGCTCGGGGGTGATCGACATCCCGGCATAGACCATATCGATCTTCCCCGCCTGGAGGGTCGGGATGATGGCGTCCCAGTCGACCGCCATGAACGTCACCTCGATGCCCTTCTTCTCGGCGATCCACCTCATGGAATCGACATCGAATCCCTGGGCGTTCCCGTCCTTGTCGATGTAGCTAAAGGGAGGATATGCGCCGTCGATACCGACGATGTAGGAGTCTTTCAGTTCCGCTCCGTTGGTCTGCTCGGTCGTGCCGGTGCACCCTGCACCTGCGACTGCCAGCACTGCGACGATACATGCAAGCAGCGTGAGAATGCCATGCATTTTCATAAGGAAGGGATTAGTTAGACGAGTAAAATTAACCTTTTGATTTGGCGCTGCCGGAGAGACGGTTGGCCTGACAGCCAGCGAAATCTCTTATCCCGGGTCAAATCCCCGCCGTTGCCGCCCTTCCGCTCGGACCGGTGCGGCCTCCGGCGCTCTGCCGCCGTTCACCGCAGGAGGATCCGGTCGCTTCCGGCCGGCACGGAGCAACCATCCCCGCCGCAGTACGGCCGATAGGTATTTATCGTATCTTACCTCCTCTGAGGCCGCCTCCCGGAAGGGAAGCGCAGATATGGATGGTGAGCAGCATGAGAGGCATGAAAGAATCCGCCACGGGCGGGATGTCGAAAGTCGCCGGGTCCCTGCAGGAACTCGACCCCCGGATCATCGAACAGATCACGTCGAAGATCAACTTCCCCGCATCGAAAGACAACCTTATCTCCCAGGCGAAGGAGAGCGGAGCACCCCAGGGCCTCCTTGATGCGTTGAACCAGTTTGAGGATAAGCAGTACAACAGCCAGGAAGACATCAAATCAGAGTTTCAGAAGGTCCAGCAGAAATAACCCTTTTTTCAGCCGCACACAGGCGCCGGAGGCGGCACTTGCCCCGGAAGGAATCGTTTCTCAGGGCGGCGCTCCGTGCCGGGAGCCATGCAGGCAGCCGGGCCGCACCGTACCCGGGAGCGCTTCAAGGGCACGGTTCGCTCTGCCGGAAAGGCCCGCGACCCGTCATCTATATCTGGTCACCCGGTGCATGGCGCCGCATGTTCATCATCGGACACCGGGGGGCGCGGGCGCTCGGGCCGGAGAACACCCTGAGGGCTCTCCGAAGGGGTATGGCGTGCGCCGATCTCGTCGAGGTCGACCTGCGCCTCACGCGGGACGGTATTGTGGTCGCGATCCACGATGCAACCGTCGACCGGACGACGAACGGGACCGGGCCGGTCAAGGGGTATGCCGTCGAAGACCTGGCCGGACTGGACGCCGGCGAGGGCGAGAGGATTCCGACGCTCCAGGAGATTCTCGGCCTCGTCCATAGTAATACCGGGCTTGTCGTGGAGATCAAGGAGCCCGGGACGGAAGCGGTCGTCGTCTCGGCGCTCATGGAGATGATGCCGGAACGGCTCTTTCTGGTCTCGTTTCACCCCGCAAGCGTTGCGACGGCAAAGAAACTCCTCCCCGGGGCGCAGGCGGGCCTCATCTACTCTGAGGAGACCGGCGATCCCGTAGCGCTCGCCCGCTCGGTGCAGGCCGACCTCATCCTCCCGCGATGGGACCGGGTCTCGCGCGAACTGGTGAAGGAGGCGCACGCGGTCGGGCTGCTTGTCGCTCCCTGGCTCTTGAACACGGAGGACGATATCCGTGAAGCGCTCCGGCTCGGCATCGACGGGTTCTCAAGCGACGACCCCTGCGCTGCGCGGCGTTACCTTGAGGGATTGGCCGCGGAGCGCCCGGTCAGACAAGCGTCCCCGGGAGGTGCTTGAGGAGCCACGCCTTCACCTCGACGTAGAGGCTCCCGGCCGCCTCGTCGAGGGTGTGCCCCGCTCCTTCGTAGACGACCAGCCGCCGGGGTTCACCGGCACGCCGGTAGACCCCCTCCGAGGAGCGATGGGAGAGAACCGGGTCTCTGTCCCCGTGCACCAGGAGGATTGCCGCACGGCCGGCGAAGGCGGCGACCGGGTCGGTCCCGGCGGCCTGGGTGGCAATGGCGACGACGACCCTGACCGCCGGGACGTTCGCCGCCGCCTGGATCGCCACCGCTCCCCCGAGCGAGTGCCCGACCACCCCGGCGGCCGCGACACCCCGGCTCTCGAGGTAGCGCAGCCCGAGGACCGTGTCGAAGGCCGATTCCACGAGGTCGGTCGGATGCCGGTACTGCACCCGGAGCGCACTGATCCGGTGGTTCGGGAGATCCTCTGCCAGCCGCGGGTAGAGTCCCCGTGCCGGGGTATCGAACCCGCCGCCGGTTCCGCCCACCATGACGACGCCGTTCCGGGCTCCCTGCGCTTCGTAGTAGCGGCAGACGGTCGTCCCCCGGTCGGTCGCAATCTCCACGGTGTCGTAGGCCTCGCCGGCCTGTGGGAATCGCCGGATATCCGTTGGACGCACGTCGATTTTCGCATCCTCCACTTCAATTGCAGCCGTCCCGAGCATGGGGAGCAATAGAGATCGGGCCTATTTGTCCTTTGCGGCAGGGAGGTTTGTGCGCGCCCGGGCCGGGAGCGATCCCGCGTAACGGCGGCAGCGTTCATAGACCCGTGCGGAAAGTACATTACTATTGATTACAAATTATAAACTACGATGGATAAAATAGAACACAGACTCTTCCGGCACACAAAAGGATCTCCTCTGGAATCCGTCCCGGAACAGCACGCTGCGATCCCCGATCCCGGCGAGTCCGATGCCGACCTCCTCGACGCCTACTCCCGCGCCGTCGTCCGGGTCGTCGAGTCCGTGGGCCCCGCGGTCGTGAGCGTGGTCGTGGGGAAGAATCCCAATGGGTGGCGCGGCGAACAGGTGGGAGCGGGCTCGGGCGTGGCCGTGTCGCCGGAAGGCTACATCCTGACCAACAACCACGTGGTGCAGGGGGCGGGGAGGATCGAGGTCCGCACGGCGGACGGAATCGCTCTTCCCGCACGCCTGGCCGGGGCGGATCCGGCGACCGACCTCGCCGTGCTCCGCGCCGATACCGGGGATCTCGCCTACGCGTCGTTCGGCGACTCCGGGAAGCTCGCGGCCGGCCAGCTCGCGATAGCCATCGGCAACCCGCTCGGCTTTAACTCGACCGTCTCGACGGGAGTCCTGAGCGCTCTCGGGCGGGCGTTCCGGAGCCGGGACGGCCGCCTGATCGAGAACATCATCCAGCACACCGCTCCCCTGAACCCCGGCAACTCCGGCGGCCCGCTGGTGGACTCCCGCGGCCGGGTCATCGGGATCAACACGGCCATCATCCCGATGGCGCAGGGCATCTGCTTCTCGATCCCCTCGAACACCGCCTCGTGGGTTCTCCCGCAGCTGGTCGCCGACGGCAGGGTGCGGCGCGGCTACCTCGGTATCGCCGGCCAATCGCAGCCGCTCCCGCAGCACCTTGCTCTGGCGCTCGGCCTCGCCGCGAACCAGGCGGTCGAGGTCGTCTCGGTGAACCGGGCCAGCCCCGCCGGCCGGGCCGGGCTCCGGGCGGGAGACCTGATCGTGGCGATCAACGATACCTGCGTGACCTGCGTCGACGACCTGCACCGGTTCCTTGCCGCCTGGCCCATCGCGGAACCGGCAACCCTGAAGATTGTCCGGGACCGGCGGCACCTCACGCTCCCGATCGTCCCCGCGGAAGCCGCCGCGTGCACTGCTGCCGGGTGAAGCGGGGGCGGAACTCACAACCGAACAGGTCTTCGCGGCTTCGCGTTCTTCGCGTGAGGACCTGTCCTTCTCTTTGTACGTTATCTCACGCGAAGCCGCGAAGGACGCGAAGAGCGACATTCCGAGGCGCGACGGACAATGTCCGGAGCATGAGAAGCCGTTAGGCTTCGAGGCGCGACGGACAATGTCCGGAGCATGAGAAGCCGTTAGGCTTCGAGGTGCGAAGAGCGCGAAGTCCGCGATAACTGCTTCCCTTTGCGGTCACCACCGGCCCGGTCAGGGAACCCACGTTATCCGGGGCTCCCGGCGCGCCGCTTTCGGTGACAGGGGACCGGGATACCCGAAGATCAGCGGCGCCACGATCTGGTGATCGTCCGGAACCTTCAGCGCCGCGAGGAGATCGGGGTTCTGCTGGACGAGAGCCGCCGAACCGATCCAGCAACTGCCGATACCGAGCGCCCAGGCGGCAAGCATCATGTTCTCTGCGCAGAGCGCGCAGTCGAGGACGCTCGATACGGCTTCCCGGGCGCCGAGGACCAGGATCAGCACCGGGGCGTTGTAGAAGATGTTGAAGTCGGGGTTCTTGAGCGCCGCGAGAAACTCTTCCGTCCCTGGTCGGGCCTCCTCTCCGATCTTCTCGATAAGGATTGGTTTGCAGTAGTCGGATACCCGCCGCATCAGGCCCCGATCCTTCACGATCACGAACTGCCAGGGCTGAAGCCCGAGGGCGGTCGGGGCCTGGATGCCCGCAGTGATGATCGCTCTCAGGCCCTCGTCCGGGACGTCCTGGTCGGTGTAGTTCCTGACACTCCGGCGTTCCCGGATCACGGCGAAGATCTCGATGGACTCGGTATCCGTCATCATGGACTCCGGTTATGGCCCGCCGGGGGTATTTATACCTTGGCGAGGCGCGCTTCACGGGTCCCCCCGCCTGCAAGCATCTCCTTCAGGGCCTTCTGCCTGCTCCCCCGGGAACCCGTAAACGTCGCGCAATCGTCCGGGAGGTCGTGGAAAACCTGCTTTTCGTCCAATAATCGGATAGTAATCTTTTTAGTGTCCCCGGAGCACAACCACTACAGCGACTGTATCTCGGCGCCGGTGGGAAATGACGGACTCGCACCAGGATCGGGCACCCTTTGATCGTGCGGTGCTCAACGCTCTCGAAGACGGACTTCTTGTGGTAAGCGAAGACCGAAAGGTCAGTTGGTATAACCCGTCCCTCGCACGGACTCTCGGTATCCGGCAGGCGGACGCCATCGGGATGGAGATGAGTTCTCTTCTCGACGCATACTTCCTGCCGATCATCGAGGACGACGATTCCGTGCGGCTGCTCCGTCATGTCCTTGAGAACGGCGCGGACCTGCCTTCTCTTCTCTGCCGTGCCCGGACACCCGACGGCACCCAGCGCTGGCTCTCGATATCGAGCAAACAGGCTTTCGCCGTGACCGGGCAGCGGCTCATCAAGATCCGGGACGCCACCGCGGATCTGGATGCGCATCATTTCATGGCCGCGCTCGACCAGTCCCCGGTGGTCGTCTTTGTGCAGGATGAAGAACTCCGCTACATCTGGTCGTACAACCAGCAGCTGGGGTCCACGGATACGTCCATCATCGGCATGCGCGAAGAGGATGCCTTTCCCGAGAACGCCGGGCATCTTGCCGCGCTCAAACGGCGGGTTCTTGAGACGGGAGAGACCGTGCGGGCTGCGGTGACATTCACCGTCGCAGGCGAGCGGCGTGTCCGCGACCTGACGCTCAAACCGCTTCGGGACGCGGAGGGAGAGGTTGTCGGCGTTGCCGGGACGGCCTTCGACGTGACCGAACGGAACCGGGTGGAGGTGGCGCTCCGGGAGAAGACGCACGAACTGAAGAAACGGATGGACGAACTCCAGTGCCTGTACACCATCGCGCATCTTGTCGAGACGCCCGGGATGACGCTCGATAAACTCCTGCAGGCGGTTGCCGATACCCTTCCCATGGGATGGCAGTACCCGGACGATACCGGGGTGCGGATCGCCGTCGACGGCCGGGACTACTACCGGGGCGATCCGGCGGATACCCCCTGGAAACAGGAGAGCCCGATCGTCGTTCACGGCAGGCGGGTCGGCGAGGTCGAGGTGCGCTACCTCGCGGAGTTTCCGGAGGGCGGCGAAGGGCCGTTCCTGCCGGAAGAGCAGATGCTGCTCGACTCCGTCACGAAGCGGCTCGGCCGGATCATCGAGCGGCTGCAGGTGGAAGCGGCGCTCGAGGAGAGCGAGGAGAAGTTCCGTGGGATTGCCCAGCGGAGTTTCGATCTCATCGTCACGTCGTACCTGGACGGCGGGCTGAACTATGTCTCGCCGGCGATGGAGCGGATCCTCGGTTACTCTCCCGAAGAGATGGTGGGAACAGATTGGGAGGATTACATCCTTCCGACGAGCCTTCTGGCCTGGAAAGAGGGGCGGCGGAGAGTTCTCCGGGGCGAGCAGGTCGAAGGGCTCCAGGTCGAGGTCAGGCGAAAGAACGGGGAGACCGCCATACTGGAACTGAACGAGTCGCCGATCGTCGAGAAGAAGGTGATCGTGGGGTTCCAGATCGTCGGCAGGGATATTTCCGAGCGGATCCTGCACGAACGGCTCCGGGAGCAGGCGTTCGATATGACCGAACGGAATATCGAGCAGTTCGCCTTCCTTGCCGACCGGATCCGCCACCCGCTCCAGGTGGTCATGGGGGTCGCGGATCTCCTCGAGGACGAGGTGGTCGCGGAGAAACTCCGGGAGCAGGTCCGGCGGATCAATACGCGGATCAGCGAACTCGACCGGGAGTGGACGGAGTCCCGGAAGATCCGGGAGTTCTTGAAGCGGTACGAACTCTGAAGGGCTGTTGCGGCCTCGTGGTTGTTTTATAGGATCGTGGTTGCACCGGGGTTTCCGTGCAGTGGATCGCAGTGAATTGCACAACTCGCACCACCCTGTGCTCAAACTCTTGCCGGGACGGTAGTCGCACTTACGAACCATCGCGCTTTTGAAAGCCCTTCGGCTACAATGACACGGATTTCCAGTGGATATCGCCATAGGGGGGTGGGGACAAAGGGGAGTGCGAGCGCAGCGAGCATGAGAAACTCGAAGAGTTTCGAGGGGGGCAAGCCCCCTTCCCACCTGACGGTGGTCGAGCTCCGGTTCCACGAACCATCGCACTCCCCGTCAGCCCCTCCTCGCACCTAACGGTGCTCACGCTCACTGCGTTCGCGCCTCGCACCTTCGGTGCTCGAACTCCGCTCCTGCGGA
>NZ_JMIO01000031.1 GCF_000691865.1 Methanoculleus sp. MH98A
TCCGGGCTGTTTTTCGGGCATTACCTCTCGTTTATCGTAGTATTTCCGTGGGATATAATCTTCTTCGCCGGTGTAAGGATCTCGTATGAATCCGTCATATACGAAATCCACCGTGCTTACCACATAAACCGGGACATTCTCCGAGTAAATGAGAATCACCGTCTCAGTAACCGGATATTCCCATCGTCCAAGCCATGCCTCATGTCCAAAACGGGAACCAATGCTCGGGCCTCCGCCCATCTCGTAATCCCATTCCCCGTTCGGCCCGTGGTTTATGTAATGGAAGTGCAGATAGATGTTTCTCAGTTCAACATTGCTGAAATAGTAAATATAGTCGTGTAGTTCGTAATACATCATTGTATCGTTTATTTCAGCGGGAAACTCCGATTCAACGATAATGCTCGTTGTTTTTGCGACATGGTCAACGATGTAGTAATAGGTGCGAGTAACACCCGCCGTTCCCGTCCAGGTCTCGGTAGTAATCTCCGTTGTCGGCGTTGGCGTCGATGTCGGGTCAATCGTTGGGGATACCGTCGGTGTAGAATTCGGTGCAGGCTCCGTGGTCGCCGCAGGAACGGGTGTCATGGTCGCGGTGGGTGTGGGGGTCGTGGTTGCGGTTGGGCTCGTAGTTGGGGTGGGAGTCGCCGTCTCATTCGTCGTCGGGGTTGCGGTCACCTTCACCGTTGAGGTCGTTGTTGGCTCGGTCGTCGGGCAGGACGTCTCCGTTGCCGTTGGAGTAACCGTTGTCCCTCCGGAAGAACTGCTGCTACTGCTACTTCCTCCAGATGATGACGAAGACCGTACGGAACCGCCGGAACTGCTTATTTCAACCACATTTGAAAACACCCCGACAATTGCATTCACGATTCCCGGTCCGGGTTCACCCGGCGCCCCAACGGTCTTATTCTCGGTCGCATTCGTCGTGTTATCAATAGTCAGCGAGACGACCGCGTCTTTCACGATAACAGAATTCATTTCCGTCGAATCGTTCAACTCCCCTGTTTCAAACCCGCCAGTGGCGTAAACAACGCCTACAGCCAGAGCGAGGACGAGAACGATTCCAGCGACGATTTCGGATTGTTTCATGATTATAACCCCATTTGACTCGTATTCCCACAAATTCAGCCACGTATATATTTTACTCCGAATACATGCTTGCGGATATATATGTTTGCAAGCAATCACCGAACCCGAATGAGGAGCGATTCGCTACGCAGACTGATCAATCACGCGCGATACAGGGGAGTTGAGTCCTGATGTACAGGGCTGCCCTGTCGTCTTTTCTCCAAAAAGTGTGGCGCGGCCGGGGCCTGCAACCCTGACCGCGCCCGGTCCATCGTGCGAGGCCGGGTCGTTCTCCGCCGATACACAAGCCAGAGCCCGATCCCCGCGCTCAGGACAGAATCGTCATGCTCACCGTCCCGGTGTGAGTATCGATGCGGTCGGTGTCATGAACCTTTGACGGGCCGAAAAACCCGTAGGTATCCAAACCAGTATCGTTACCGCACCCAGGTGTGGTCAGAAAAAGTATTGTCCCTATCTCTTCAGCAGGTAGCGGTCGACGACGACGTAATCTTTTATATCCTTCACCGACTCAAACGGCACGAGCATCTTGTCCCCGTCCGTCCTGTAGCCGTCGGTCTTGAACGTCTCGTCCGGTTTGACGAGCAGGTCGGCAACCTGCCCCGTGTTGAGGTCGACAATAATATTCTTGATGGTCCCGATGAGCATGCCATCGTTACTCATCACTTTCTTCCTGGCAAGGGAGCGGCAGAAAGTTTTGCTCATACAGAACCGTGGGACGTTTGTACTATTTAAATCTTCTAAAGTCTATAAAATCACGGAAAAGAGCGTTCCAGATTATTGCCGGACATGCATGCACCGCCGCTGCCCGCAGCGGGAAAAACCACAATGCAGAGGCCTCCTTCACCGGGGAGCTGCATACCGGATCGCCCGCATTGCGGCCTTCCCGGAGGTACGAGTATGGCCTGGAGAAAAAGAGATTTTTTGGGTTTACTTCACGGTTTCGGCCGCCATCCGGACATCGGTTGCCTTGACCGTCTTCCTGCCCGCGTGACCCGCCAGCTTGATCGCCTCTTTCGCGATCCTTGAAGCGTACTGCTCCATCAGTTTCGCGAGTTCTTCATTGGCATCGGAACTCACACGCTCCGCGCCGGACTTCTTTACAATTCTGCCAACAGGTGCCAGTGGTATATCAGTCATGATCCATTTCCCCCTTTTCATTGAGTTCTGTGAAATGCACTCACACACAGAACTCGTTTAACAGAAGCACCATAGGTATTCTCATATAAATACTTATCTGTCACCAGAGGGGTTGAAGCACGAAATTTCGAACAGGGAGGGGATCAAAGTGAGGGAAAGACCCGAATAATATCGGTCTGGGTAACGATCCCGACAGGCTTGCCGTCCTCGACAACAATCAACCTCCCGATCTCCCGTTCCTTGAACCGGCCCACGAGCTCGTAGAGCCGGATCGACGACGGAGCCTCCACCACATCGGCCGTCATGACCTCCACGACGGGCGCATCCAGCGTCAGACCCGCATCCAGGCCGCGGGCGAGATCGCTCAGCGTTATGATGCCCGCGAGGGCGCCGTCGTCCTTCAGCACCGGCGCGCCGTGGATATGATGGGTATTGAAGAGGTGCACGGCATCGCGGAGGGTGGCGATGAGCGGCAGGGTCAGGACCGGGGTGCTCATATAGTGCTTGATGGGCTGTTTCGGGAGGGATATCATCTCGGAGACGCTGATAAGAAGCGCCTGCAGGTTCTCGTCCATCCCGAAGACCTCGCCGCGGACGAGGAGTTTATTCACCGGCGTGGGCCCGATCGAGACCATATCCCCGACACGGAAGAGTTTCACGCTCCCGATGATCCTGACCATTGCCTGGCACAGGTCGGGGTGGCAGAGGGTGGTGAACCCGAGCTCCCTGACGCGGACGCCCCTCACCTTCTCGCCGCCGCGGAAGATCGGCACCTCGAACTGGTGCTCGAGGTCCCCGAGATTCAGCTCCCTGTACGCACCTGCGGTCGGGCTGTATCCACCTTTGGGGCCGGGAACGCCGTCGACCAGCCCGAGGGCTTTCAAGGCCTGCATCTGGTTGCGGACGGTGCCGGGGTTGCGCTTCAGCACCTCCGCGATCTCCTCACCTTTTATAGAGTGGGAAGACTGATGGTATAGGGTAATCAGAGTTATCAGGATATCCTTCTGAATCGGAGAGAGCTCCATAATTATCAGTCATTATACGTTGTTTAAATACATTAGGTTGTGCGTAACGTGGAATTCGAAACCATCCCGACCGTTCCTACGGCGGACGAAGTGCTCGACCGCAGTCTTCGCAGGGCGGCAGCCAAGAAGAAGCTGAAGACCAACGTCGATACCGCGAACGAGGAGTTCGTGAGAGCGGTCGCGAAAGCCATCCACGACAAATTAAAGAGCGTGGTCGGCTCGTTCCCGAGTTTCGAGCGCCTCTCCCCCTTCTACCAGGAGGCGACCGACATCCTCGTCTCGCTCGACCGGTTGAAACGATCCCTCGGCGCCGTCAACTGGGCGGCCGACCAGGCCTGGGTCATCGGCTCCGGTTACGCCCGCAGCATGCGATCCGGAGTAGACACACCTCCAAAACGGCGGCAGGCCGTCGCCCGCATAGCCTCCATCGTTCACCAGGTGGAAGACGATCTCGTATACTTAAACGAGGCCCGAAACATCCTGCGGAAACTCCCACACGTGAACGACGACGACTTCACCGTGGTGGTTGCGGGATTCCCGAACGTCGGGAAATCTTCATTTATCCGGCTTGTCTCCACGGCGGAACCCGAGATCGCCGCCTACCCGTTCACCACCAAGGGGATCGTCGTCGGCCACCGCGAGATCGGCAAGCGCGACCGGATCCAGTTCATCGACACACCCGGGGTTCTCGAGCGCCCGGCGGACGAGAGGAACCCCATCGAGCGGCAGGCGGTCAGCGCCATCATCAACACGGCCGACGTCGTCCTCTTCATCCTGGACGCAAGCGAACACTGCGGCTACTCGCTCGACGACCAGACCCGGCTCCTTGAGGAGATACACCGGCTCGTCGACGTGCCGGTGGTGACGGTCGCAAACAAGGCGGATATCCAGGGGATCGAGGGTTACCCGGAGATGTCCACGCTCACCGGAGAGGGGGTGGATGCGGTGCTCGATCGTTTGCTCACATTCAGAAAGGAAGCCACGAAAACGAGCCTGCGAGAGCCGCCCCAACCAGAAACCCAAGAATAGCCCCGCCGTTTAACGGCGGGAGCCCCGCCTGGGGGTTGCCCTTGTTGACAAAGTAGAGGAGCACCGCGAGGCCGACGAGCGAACCCGCCATCGCGCCGAGTGTCGGGGTGGAGAGGATCCAGAGGACCGCGGGCGCGTCCACGAAGACGTGCGATGACGCAACAAGGATCGAGGGCATGATGAGATCGCCCATACCCATGACGAACGCGCCGCGCTCCTCCCCCTCACTGATGTTGAGCCCCTCTTTCCTGAACGAGTAGTCCGTTCTCTTCGGAACCACGACCATTATGGGCGCCTTCGTCTCGAGAACGCCTTCGGCCAGCGTGATCATGTGTTTCGTCCGGTAGACCGATATGGCGTCGTAGACCGCGAGCAGCACGAGCAGCACGAGCACCGGCAGGACGGCGAGGGAGATCCCAAAGATTGACGCAACCCCGGCGGATATCAGCACGCCGAGGATATCGATGACGTACCATTCCGGGTAGAGGTAGAGGAGCGCAGTCGCTGCAACGGCACCGATGAGCGTTCCGGCCGCGGCGGCGGTGGTGGGCCCGAGCGCGAGGAGGGAGAGCGCGCCGAATATGTAGAGGAACGTCATGAAGAGGGCAAACCCGATGAACGCGGCGATGAACCGCCGGCCCCCCGTCCGGAGCAGGAAGAGCAGGACCAGGGTGAAGGCCAGCAGCATCCCTATAAATATCAGGGGATTCGCCACCGATTCGGGATCTTCAAACGCAACAAGCCCCGCTGCCTGCATGGGCATGACGAGGACGATGGCGATGATCTGGACGAACAAAAGCATCAGGGGCATTCCAAGAAGAGGCAGCCAGTCGCGTATCTGCATCACAAAACTCCACTCATTATAGGTAGGTTAATTAATGCATCCTCATCACTTTAAATTATGGAGATTCGCGAACTCATCGGCGATATCGTTCTCACCATCGTGA
Organism: Methanoculleus sp. MH98A; assembly: GCF_000691865.1. Lineage (GTDB taxonomy): Archaea > Halobacteriota > Methanomicrobia > Methanomicrobiales > Methanoculleaceae > Methanoculleus. Next base: position 5,225 of record NZ_JMIO01000031.1, read on the forward strand.
TGGTGGTCTCCACCGTCGTGCTGGTGATGCGGTTCTGGCAGGACCTCGTCATAGCGGTTGCGGCAACGTTCATGATGCTCTCTCTCGGAGGATTGCTCATCTCTCTCGGCATAAAGATCGTGAGCCTCGAGCAGAGCGTCGTGCAGCGGGAGCGCACCATGCGCGTGAACATGGAGGAGATGGGAAAGACGATGACCGCCAGATACGACAACACCGTGAGCCACATCGAGGAGATCGTCGACGGCCTCTCCCGGCGGATGTATCGGTGAACCGGATCGCCATCTTAATGGCATATCCCTCTCTCATGATCAGGTAGCATGGGCGTTGCTATCCGAGACATCCTGGCAGACTGTAAAGAGACGTTGGCGTGGGACGACCTATCCGGCATCGCCGCATTGGACGCTCATAACGCACTTTACCAGTTCCTTTCCATCATCCGGCAGCCGGACGGCACCCCGCTGATGAACGGTGCGGGCCGGATCACCTCACACCTCTCCGGCATCCTCTTTCGAACGGTGAACTTCCTGGAGAAGGGCATCCGCCCGGTCTTTGTCTTCGACGGGAAGCCCCCGGAGTTCAAGCAGGAGACGATCAACGAGCGGCGCGAACATCGCGCCCGGGCCGACGAGGCCTGGAAGACGGCGCTCCGGGAAGGCGATATGGAGGAGGCCTACAAGCAGGCGAGCGCATCCGCCCGCATCGACAGCCACACCATCGCATCGTCCCGCGAACTCCTCGACCTGCTCGGCATCCCCTGGGTGCAGGCGCCGAGCGAGGGCGAAGCGCAGGCGGCTTACATGGCGCGGCAGGGGAAGGTCACCTACGCGGTCTCCCAGGACTACGACTCGCTTCTCTTCGGGTCCCCGGTGCTGGTCCGGAACCTCACCGTCAGCGGGCGGCGAAAGACCAGGGGACGGACGATCACGGTGAACCCCGAGAGGATCGTCCTCTCCTCCCTCCTCGACCGCCTCGGTGTCACGAGAGAGCAGCTCGCCGAGATCGGCATCCTGGTGGGCACGGACTTCAACCCGGGGATCCGGGGCGTCGGCGGCAAGACCGCCTTGAAGATCGTGCGGAACGGCGAGTTCGAGTCCGTGATCGCCGAGAAGCAGCCCGACTTCAACCCCGCCCCCATACGCGACTTCTTCCTCAACCCGCCGGTCACCGACGACTACACCCTCGAGTGGAGGACGCCGGACGTCGAGGGCGTCGTGGAGATGCTCTGTGGCCGCTACGACTTCTCCGAAGAGCGCGTCAGGAGCGCTCTCGCCAAGGTCTCGGTGAAGGCGACCCAGAAGACGCTGGATGCCTGGTTCTGACCGCCGAAACGGCTAGCATTCGAAGGTTAAAGGGTCGGCGTGAGTTGCCCGACTGGCTAAAAAACCCTCTTTTTTCCCGGATACAGGTTCCGACGGACGACACAAGAGATATATGTGAGGACGACCCATCAGGCCGATTGAAGAATCCTTACCGGGATTCCAGGGTAGTATGGAGGGTGCACGAACCAGAACATGGGTTTCGTATCCCCGATCGCCGTCCTCCCGGCTCTTCGGGCCCCTTTGCCGGGCTCACACCGTCCGCATTCTCCATCGTCAGAGTAGCTCCGCCAGATCCGGAGGTTCCGCAGGGACCGCCGTAAGAATCGCTTTCTCGAACATGCTGTCCGAAGAACCGGACAGCAGGAACCATACAGGTGATCGATATGAGAGAACTCTACGAGAAGATGATTAACGAGGCCATGACCGCCCAGTGGGCGGACGTGGAGATGGTAAAAGCAAAACGCGGCCAGAAGTTCGTCCTCGCGGACACGAAACCCTACGTCGATGCCGTCCGGAAGATGACGGCGATCGGCGACCAGAGCCGGGCGGTCATCGACCTGCACAAAAACTCGGTCGTCTCGCATGCCGAGGTCCTGCAAAGCCTCACGACGACCGTCCGCCCCGAAGACGATCCCTTCGTCGAGCATTACCAGACACCCGTGGTGCTCGAGATCCTCAAAAGCCAGGACGAGGCATTCGCAAAGAGCGTCGACGCCTTCACAGAGGCAATCGCGGCTGCCGAGGCCAGGATCGGCCTTGAAGCGGTGCGGCGCTACGGCGGGTTCTACGGCCCCACCTGTGTCGTCGACTTCGCGCTGATCCCGGGCAGCACGAGCAACGTGGTGAACCGGGTGCTCCAGAAGGCCGATATACCGGTCGAGCACAAGCGGGCGATCCTCGCCGCCAAATCGTGGGGAATGAACACCTCCTACGGGTTCGGGGACACCTTCGCCCATGCCCTCGAGGAGGGCGCCACCCCCGGCGAGGCGACGGCGAAAGAGGTCGAGATCATGCAAAAGATCTACCGCGATCCGGTCGAGGGGCAGGCGGAACTGATGGATGCGGCCGGGATGACGTCCTTTGATGCGCGGAAGTACATGAGCGAGTACCGGCGGCGGATGGAGCCGACGGTTCGCGCCGCCGTCGACGACGGTGTCCACTACGCGAACATCCTGACGGTTCCCGCCTACAGCGTCGGCGACGTCGCGCACCACATCGCGCAGTCGACCTTCAACATGTGCAAGGACGACGTCGTCACGGCGGTGATCGAGGCGGTCACCGGGGTAATGGAGTCGTCGCTACGAAACTCGCTTGATGCCTACAAGAGTTACTGGGACGTCCTCTCGGTCGCAACCGGGTCGTCCGCCGCCGCCACCGAGTACATCCTCGAACTCGACGCGCTCAACGCTCCCATGGTCGTCGACCTCCTCACGAAAAGGTTCCACAACTACGTCCTCGCCTACCCGGCCCGGGGAGCGGCGGCGGAACTCCACAACTGCGACTTCATGGACATGATCTACCGCGGGTGGAAACTCATCGACAAAGCGCGGAAGAACCGGAACGGTGCCGACGAGCCCCTGACCCCGACGGTCGGCAAGTATCCCGTCGACCTCTCGCCCATCCACGCAAACGAGGTGCTGATGAACCCGCAATGGTACGCCTACCCGGCCTGCGCCATAACCGTCCGGTTCTCCGCCCTGATGCGCCTTGCCGACTACCCGTGCCTCCTGACGAGCGAACCCGTGACCGCGACGATGATGACGAACATCATCGCGCTCGAGAAGGAGACCCCCGCCGCTCCGGTGCGAGCATGCAAGAGCTGTGCCACGACGAGCCTCGTTGACCAGCGGCAGCACTACTGCCAGTGGAAAGAGGCGATCTGAGGGGGAGTAATCGTGAAATGCTACTACTGCGCCCTTGAGGGGAAGGATAGCGAGGCGGTGGCGATCTGCATCGTCTGCGGGATGGGGCTCTGCATGGAACACGCGATCCGAAAGGATGTCGACGTCTGGGAGGGCGGCTACCCGCTCCCCAGCAAGCGCGTGAAGACCCCGCTGCCGCGGATCCTCTGTCCCGCGTGTTACAACTCCCTGTATGGGAAATAACAACACATCCTGGCCCTTTTTTGGGCTAAGGGTCATTAAAAAAGGAGTATCTTACGTACTGGTGAAACCATGACCACATCTCTTGGAAAACGATGCGTCGCCGAAGCCGTCGGGACGTTCATCCTCGTCTTCTTCGGTGCCGGCGCCGCGATCGTCACGCTGATGCTCGCCGCGGGGACGACCCCGGCGACCTCCTTCAACATAGGGATCGGGGCGCTCGGGGGGCTCGGCGACTGGCTCGCGATAGGGCTCGCCTTCGGCATCGCCATTGCCGGGTCGATCTACGCTTTCGGGCGGATATCGGGCTGCCACATCAATCCGGCAGTGACGATAGCCCTCTTTGCAACCCGCCGGCTCCCCGGCCGCGACGTCGTCCCGTACATCGCGGCGCAACTCGTCGGTGCCGCGGCAGCGAGCCTGCTCTTTGCCTGGGCCGTCGGCCCGGACGCCGTAGCCATCGGGGGGCTCGGGGCGACGACACCGTTCCCCGGTATCGGCTACCTGCAGGCGATCGTCATCGAGGCGGTCGGGACGTTTCTTCTGATGCTCGTCATCATGGGCGCCGCCGTCGACGAACGGGCCACACCGGGCTTTGCCGGGCTTGTGGTGGGTCTCGCGGTCGCGGGGATCATCACGACGATCGGGAACCTGACCGGCGCGTCGCTGAACCCCGCCCGTACGTTCGGCCCGTTCCTCGGGGACTGGCTGCTTGCCGGGCAGAACCTCTGGGAGTTCTTCCCCGTCTACATCATCGGCCCCATCGTCGGTGCGGTGCTCGCCGCGTTCCTCTACGATTACCTCTGCTGCGAATGATACAACCCCACCACTCTTTTGGAGCCGCAAAACAGTCCGGCCGAACCAGGACCGCAAGAAGAACGGTGAACCGGAGCGGATCCGGTTCGCCGCAAGTTTACCCGAGCGCCCGTTCGATTAACGGGCTCCCGGGGACCCTCAGCGTGGAGCGAAGAACGATATGCCGATGCTCCCACCCGGATCGACATCCGGAGATCCGCGCTTGCCCGGCATGGGCCTCGCAGGCTGCGCGGCCGTGACCGGGATGTTCACATCTACCCTCGGCCTTCCATACAGTTGCAGGATACTTATAGATTTCGGATGAACGGCGTGCCGCGTCCCATCGGGGCCTGCCGGGGAGTAAGGGGCGCCTGACTATTCGAACCGCACCGGATCGGTCTCGATATCGACCACGACGGGCTTATTCATCCGCACCGCCCGGAGAACGGCGTCTGCGAGATCCTGCGGCCGGACCACCCGTATCCCGGCGCCGCCGCAGGCCTCCGCATACGCCGCGAAGTCCGGATTCGTGAGTTCGATCCCGTAGGGCGGGTAGTTCGCCTCTCGCTGCTCCTCCCGGATCATCGCAAGCTGGTGGTTGTTCAAGACCACGACGACGATGGGGAGATCGTACCTGACCGCCGTGACGAAGTCGGCCATGACCATCGAGAACCCCCCGTCACCGGTGATGCAGACGGCGGTCGCATCGGGGTAGGCCAGTTTCGCCGCAATCGCCCCCGGGAGCCCGAACCCCATCGTCCCGAGGTAGCCCGACATCGCGAACCGCTGCCGCTTCATCCGGAAATTTCTCCCGAACCACCACTGGTTCTCCCCGACGTCGAGGGAGATGACCGCGTCTTCCGGAAGGGTCCCGGAGAGGACTTTCATGATGTAGGGCGGCCGGATGGGGGCCGCCTCCGGGTCGGCCTCCCGGTCGAGGAACTCGAACCACTCCCGCTTTTGCTCCGCAAGCCACGCCCTGGCCCCCGTATCCTCCCGCGGCCTGACCCGCTCCCGGATCATCGGTACGGCAACGGCGCAGTCGCCATAGACCCCTGCCGCGAGCGGGTGCTTGCCGAGCTGGAGCGGGTCGATATCGATGTGGACGGCCCGCTTCTCGCCGGGGATCCCGGTGAAGTCGGAGAAACTCGCCCCGCAGGCGATCACGAGGTCGGACTCCTCGACGAGCGTCCGGGCGTGCGGCGTCCCGAGCGGCCCGTGTATCCCGGCAACCCACTCGTTCTCGTCGGGGAGGATGCCCTTCGCCCTGAAGGTGGTGACGATAGGCGCCCGGATCGTCTCCGCAAGCTCGATGACCGCTTCCGCCGCACGCATGGCGCCGAAGCCCGCGAGGATGACCGGCCGCTCCGCGCCGTCGATCGCCTCCGCCGCCGCACGGACGGCCTCGCCGGTCGGGGCCGTCGTGACTTCCGCGAGGCAGGTCTCGCGTTCGCAGTAGGCCGGTTCGAGCGGCTCCCTCTGGATATCGTTCGGAAGAGAGAGCTGGGCAACGCCGCGGCCGATGATTGCATAGCGTAGCGCCCGGGTGAGGAGTTTGACCGCCGTCGACGGGTCGGCGACGGTGTTGTTGAAGACCGCGATCGGGCGGAAGAACGCGTCCTGGTCGATCTCCTGGACGCCGCCGGGGCCGGCGTACTGCGCCTGCACCTGCCCATTCAGGGAGAGCACGCTCGCCCGATCCTCTTTCGCGTCATAGAGGCCGGTGGCGAGGTTCGTCGCCCCCGGCCCGGCGATGGTCAGGCAGACGGCGACCTTTCCCGTGAACTTGTTGTAGGCCGAGGCTGCGAGGGCCGCGGTCTGCTCGTGCCGGACGACGATGTAGCGTGCGTCCGGATTCCTCCGGACCGCGTCCACGAGCGGGAGCGACGATGAGCCGGGGATGCCGAAGTAGAGGGTGATCCCCCAGGCCGCGAGTTCCGAGACCAGCACGTCGGCCACGGTCATGGCGGCTCCTTCAGAGGTAGTCTTCGTCATTCATCTCCACCTCTTCCTCGCCGGCCCGCACGAACGCCTCCTTTCCCGCGCTGCAGCGGGAGCACCGCCAGTCGCCGGGGAGATCTTCGAAGGGCGTTCCCGGCGGTATCCCGGTAGCCGGGTCTCCCGCCTCCTCAACATACTCGTAATCACAGACACTGCAGACCCATCGTGCCATATCATCCACGCTCCGAGAGTGACACTCCGTGCCGTACCCCATCTTCACGTATAAAAAAGCCTCGCCGGCCGGGGATCTCCGCGGGCGATCGTCACCTGCGGAGTACCCCCTGCCCCAAGCATATAATAGCGGGTATACGATACCACCTACCTCCGTGCAACGGGAAACGACCATGGAGATCAGAGAGACCCATCCCTTCGACCTGACGCCGGCGGAGGCGATCCGCCTCCAGGAGAGGCTCCGGGAGCAGGTTCGCCGTTCCGGCGATCCCGGGGCGGTCTCCCTCGTGGTCGGCGCCGACGCCTCCTATGCGAAGGGTTCGGACGTCATCCACGCGGTCGCCGTCGCCCTCAGTTTCCCCGATCTCACCGTCGTCGAGCGGGTCTCCGCCGCCGCCGTGACGACGTTTCCCTACATTCCCGGTCTCCTGACCTTCCGGGAAGGCCCCGCCCTCCTCGAGGCGTTCCGGAGACTGCGCTCCGAGCCGGACGTGATCTTCTTCGACGGGCAGGGGATCGCCCACCCCCGGGGGCTCGGCATCGCGAGTCACATGGGCGTCCTCCTGGACCGGCCCGCCGTCGGGGTCGCAAAGAGCCTCCTCCTCGGCACGGCGGCCGAGCCCGCGGGGGAGAAGGGATCGACCGCCCCCATCCTCCGCGACGGCGAGACGATCGGGATGGCGGTGCGGACGAAAGAGCGGGTGAAACCCGTCTACGTCTCGGTGGGCCACCGGATCGATCTCCCGGTTGCGGTCGACCTCGTCCTCTCGGCCGCACGGGGCTACCGGCTCCCGGAACCGACGCGGCAGGCACACCTCTTTGCAAACGAGGTAAGAAGAGGAGAAGGCCAGACTACCCTCTCTTCCTCCACGAAATAGAGCGAAACCGTTATCACCGTTCGCGCCGGAGAGACGTCTGCCGGACGGCGCAGCAGGCTTCGCCGGGACGGTCGAGAACCTACGGAGGACGAAGTATGTCGGATACCTTGATGAACCGTATGCCAGCCGGAACACACCCGAAGGAGGCGAAGGAGTAATGGCCGCACGCGAGATCGTGCCGGGCGTCTTTGCCGTCGGCGTCATCGACTGGGACCGCCGGCTCTTCGACGAACTGATCCCGCTCCCCGACGGCACCACCTACAACAGTTACCTGGTGCGGGGCAGCAAGAAGACAGCGCTGATCGATACCGCCGACCCGACGAAGACCGCGGAACTCATGGGGAACCTGGAGTCGCTCGGGGTTGATTCGATCGACTACATCGTCTCCAGCCACGCCGAGCAGGATCACTCTGGCTCGATACCGGCGATGCTCGAGCGGTTCGGTGACGCGAAAGTGGTGACGAACCAGAAGTGCCGCGACTTCCTTGTCGACCTCCTCCACGTCCCCGAGGATCGGTTCATCGTCATCGGCGACGGCGATACGCTCGACCTCGGGGGTAAGACGTTCGAGTTCATCATCGCCCCCTGGGTTCACTGGCCGGAGACGATGCTGACCTACCTCAAGGAAGACCGGATCCTCTTCCCCTGCGACCTCTTCGGTTCGCATTACGCGACGAGTTCCCTCTACGTCCCCGACGAGGGCGCGGTCTACGAGTCCGCGAAACGCTACTACGCCGAGATCATGATGCCGTTCCGCTCGAGCATCAAGGGCCACCTCGATAAACTCGCGACGCGCGAGATCGACGTGATCGCCCCGAGCCACGGCCCGATCTACGACCACCCGGCGTTCATCGTCGACGCCTACCGGGACTGGACGGGCGACGACGTGACGAATACGGTGGTGCTCCCCTACGTCTCCATGCACGGCAGCACCCAGGCCATGGTCGAGCACTTCGTCGACGCCTGATGGAGCGCGGCGTCGAGGTCCAGCCGTTCAACCTCCCGAAGACCGACATCGGCGACCTCGCAAAGGCGCTCGTGGACGCCGCAACGGTCGTGATCGGGGCGCCGACGGTCATCTTCGGCCCACACCCGCAGGCGGTCTACGCCACCTACCTCGCAAACCTCCTCCGCCCGAAGACCCGCTACGCGACGGTGATCGGGTCCTACGGCTGGGGCGGGAAGACGGTCGACACCATCGTGGAGATGCTCGGCCGGCTCAAGGTCGAGTTCCTCGACCCGGTCTACGTCAGGGGTGCCCCGAAGGAGGAGGACTTCGCGGCGCTCGACCGGCTCGCCGACGAGATCGCAAAGAAGCACCGGGAGGCGGGGATCCTCTCCCCTTAGGCACTCCATCCCTTTTTTTACGGTTGCCGCCCTGTTTGCCGCCGGGTCGGCCTGCACCGAAATCTTAACACGCTCCGATACCGACCAACCTTCGAGCTGAATCATGCCCCCGTCCGACTTCAAGAGAGTCATTGCCGAGTCGCCCTACGTCTTCATCATCGGCGTCGCGGGAGACAGCGGATCCGGAAAGACCACCTTCACCCGGGCGATCCGCGAGATCTTCGGGGACGACCTCGTCTCCACCATCACCATCGACGATTACCACAAATACGACCGCCGGGAACGCAAAGATCTCGGGATAACGCCGCTCGTTCCCGAGGCGAACCGGTTCGACCTCTTAGAGCAGCATCTTACCGAACTGAAGGCGGGTAGAACGATCGAAAAACCGGTCTACAACCACGATTACGGCCGGTTCGACCCCCCGGTGCCCTTCAGCCCCACGAAAATCCTGATCCTCGAGGGGCTGCACCCGTTCATCACCCCGACGCTTCGGGACCTGATCGACTTCAAACTCTACGTGGACCCGGACCCCGACGTCAAGCGTGCCTGGAAGATCAAACGCGACGTGGAGCGGCGGGGCTACTCCACCGAGGCCGTCCTCCGGGAGATGGAGGAGCGCAAACCCGACTACGAGCGGTACGTCGCGCCGCAGTGCCTGTTTGCGGATGCGGTCATCCGGATCGCCTTCTCGAAGTACGGCAGGGACGTGAGCGAGAAGCGCAACGTCTACCGCGTCACCCTCTGCCAGAGCAGGCTTGATAAGAGCATCGGGGACGTCGACCTCTCCATCGACCTCTTCGGGCTCCTCTCGCTCTCCGAGCGCGACTTCATGGTCGAGTTCACCATCGAAGACGTCGGGGGGGAGGCAATAGGGGCGCTCACGTTCGACGGGGAGCTGAACGACGCCGTCGCGAGAAAACTGGAGCGAAACATCGAGATTCAGACCCAGGTGGAGCCCATCGATCTCAGCCAGGACAGCGACTACCTGACGGCCGGGGATATGGCCCAGCTCATCCTCGCCTGGCGGATCATCAACCGGCGCATCTTCATCGAGAGCGCTCCGGGAGCGGCCGGGACCCGGGAGACGATGGCCGGAAACAACGGGTTCGGATGCGGCAGAAGGTGATTTTAGCCCCACTAAGACCACGGGGAGCCGAACGGCCGTGCAGGAGAAAGTAGATAAGAGCGCCCGGAGAACGTGTAACGATGGATAGGATCGAGCAGTTCTCGATCATCGCACAGGACATCGGCAGCATCTTCAAGTACATGAGCATCGCCACGGCGGTGCCGCTTGTCGTGGCGGTGATCTATGAGGAGTGGGACATGATCCTGCCCATGGTCTCCGTCCCTGTCGTCCTCTTTATCCTCGGGATGTTTCTTCTCCAGGTGCCCCGCGAGGACCGCGAGGCCCCCCTATCCGCCGCCCTCATGGCGGTTGCCCTGATCTGGCTGATCATCGCGCTGGTGAGCGCACTCCCGTTCTGCCTCGGACTCGGCGTCCCGTACCTTGATGCCGTCTTCGAGGCGATGTCCGGGTGGACGGACACGGGCCTGACGGTGATGCGGTCGGTCGAAGAGATGCCCCGGACACTTCTTTTCTGGCGGTCGCTGATGCAATGGCTCGGCGGCATCGGGATCGTCGCCTTCACCGTCGCGATGGCCTCGAGAACCGGGTTGACCCAGTTCCGCCTCTACCGGTCGGAAGGCCGCTCGGAAGCGCTGATGCCGAGCGTCGTCGCGACGGGGTTCGAGATGTGGAAGATATACCTGGCGCTGACCGCCGCTTCGATCGGCCTCATCCTCCTCTCGGGGGTGCCGGTCTGGGACGCGGTGAACATCGCCCTCGTCGCCATCGCCACCGGCGGGTTCTCCGTCCACTCGGCGGGGATCCCGTTCTACAACAACCCGCTGCTCGAAGTCCTCATCGTCCCGGTCATGATCGCCGGGGCCCTGCCGTTCAAACTCTACTACCTCCTCTACCGGGGGAAAGGCACGCGGTTCTTCGGCGACCAGCAGGCACGTCTCCTCCTCATGCTCATCGCACTCGGGATCGTCGTGATCGCGTGGGACCTCGTCACGCTCACCGCAACCGATCTCCCCACGGCCATCCGCCAGGCGCTCTTCATGGCTACCGCAGCGGTCACCAGTACCGGGTTCCAGGTCGCCTCCCCGAACGAGTGGGCGAGCGTGACCGTCCTCTTTCTCGCGATGCTGATCATGATCGGCGGGTCGTCGGGGAGCACCGCCGGCGGTATCAAACTCTCCCGGGTAGTCCTCGGGTTCCAGAGCCTGGTCTGGTGGTTCCGGCGGATGTTCGTCTCCGGAAAGGTGCTCGTGCCCTTCAAGTACGACGGCAGGGTGATCCCGAAGAACGTCGCCGACCTCGAGGTCTCGCGGAACATGCTGACGATCATGCTCTACTTTTTGATCATCTTCGTCGCCACGATACTGGTGATGCACCTGCAGCCGACGTCGTTCGATTCAAGTAACGTGATCTTCGAGGTCGCCACCGCGATGTGCAACAACGGCATATCCACGGGGTTCGTCTCGCCCGATATGGAGGCTCCGGCGAAGGGCCTCTTCATCCTGATCATGTGGATCGGGCGACTCGAGATCATTCCGGTGATCATGCTCGTCATGGGCGTCTTCAAGCGGTCCGATTGAAGGGGTCGCTGCCGGGAGTAAGGGTAACCGGAGCCCGGGGTTGCCCTGATTTTTTCATCGTTGATGCCATAATAGTGTGAAACGTCTGTAAGCTCAGTAATTCACTAACTTCGGCACCCGACACCGGACTGAAAGACCTGCAGAAATGGACCTCGCCGTCAGGTCAACCGACCCGGCTCACGGGCCGCAAAAAAAAGAACCAGCCGGTTACTCCGGCTGGTAATGAAGGAACAGGTCGTCCACCGCCGCCCTGTCCCCGCCGTTCTTGGCGAGCAGGTCCATGTAGGTGTGAACCTCCGGGGCGTACTTCTTCAGAACCGCCGGGGAGGTGTGGTAGAGCATGAAGGCCTCGGCGAAGATCGCCGCCTCCCTCTCCTCACCGGGGGGTGCGGTGATCCGGGCCAGGTAGGTGCCCGGGTTTTCGGCAAGCGCCGCAAACGCCTTGCTCTCCCCAAACCCCATCGTGTGGTAGACGCGGTAGCCCACCTGCTGGACAAAGACCTCGTCGGCTCGCGCCGGATCCCTGTCCGAGCGGATGTAGACGGCGTTCTCCTCGGGGACGTAGACCCCGCTCACGTCCACGGACGCACCCTCCCGCCTGAACACTTCGCTCCTGCTGTCGATGTAGACGGTGAGGTTCTCCATAAACTCTTCTCTGATTTTGGTGCTCTGCTGCAGCACCAGGGCCTCCGCTAACGCCGCTTCGGTGCCGCTTCCATCCCTGTTCTCCAGACGGAAACCGGCAACCGGGCTCACTGAGAAGACCGAACAGACGACGAAAATGAGAATAATCGCCGCAACCAACCTTGATCGGAATCGTGGGTCCATGGTTTCCCTCTGCTTGACAAGAGTTTCAAACTGTTCATTATATACTTTTCCAATTTTAAAAAACGAATTATAAATGTCTGAATATCAAAAGAGAGTAGGAGAAAAAATATTCCTTGAGAAGGAGCCTCCGGAAGTGATGATCGAATTGCAGAAAAGGATATATATCTCCACTGCGTGAACCGCATCCGACACCTAATTACCCATGCAAGCGCATAGTAGCTGCAATGAAACAGATCGCCCTCTACGGGAAGGGGGGAATCGGGAAATCCACCACTGCAGCAAACCTGTCGGCAGCACTCGCAGGAGAA
>NZ_JMIO01000032.1 GCF_000691865.1 Methanoculleus sp. MH98A
GCGGTCGCCGACCTTCTCCTCGTCCAGGCGCCACCGCATATACTCCATGCTCATGATGTTCTTGGGCGACATGAGGTTGTAAGCGAGAATGCCGATGGTATAGTCGATGTGAGCGATAGCATCGGTGAAGTAAAAGCGCAGGACCGGGTGAAACTCATCCGGGCTCTCCAGGATCAGCGATTTACCATACAGTTTCTGCATGACGCGGACATACACGTTCTCTTCTAGCATATTCTCTCCTATTGGGGAGAGAGTTACAAAAAGTATTCCTTCCGCACAACAATGGCGGTGATACGGGGCGCGGACGGGCTTTGGTTGCCTCTTCAGGGCACGCGTCGCACCCTTACGGGGCACGCGTCGCACCCTTACGGGGCACGCGTCGCCTTCGAAAACGCTTCGCGTTTTCTCAAGCTCCGTTCAGCCCGCAGGGCTGAACATCGTCATCGAAAATTGCTGCGCAATTTTCTCAAACTCCGCCTGCCCCAAAGGGGCACGCGTCGTTCACATAAAGAACGGCTTTCTCCTGCCGACGGCTTCGCGGAATGCGTCCTCGAGTTCCTTGCCGTGCTTGCCCCGGATATCGACCAGGTTGTCGCTCCGGAGAAGGCAGGGCTTGAGTTTCCCGTCCGAGGTCACGCGGAGGCGGTTGCAGAATGCGCAGAACTCCGTGTTGTGGAGCGGGCGCACCACCTCGACCTCGGCGCCGTCGAGGCAGTACTTCTTGCGGTGGTGCATCCGGCGGGTGACGACCCGTTTCGCCCGGTCGTTCAAGTCCTGCTCGACGCTGTCCACGTCCCCGTGGAACTTGCACTCGTTGAACTCCATCAGCTCGATGACCTGGAGGATGAGGTCGCGTTTGTTCCGGACGAACGCCATGAAATCGTCCAGTTCGTCCTCGTTGATGCCGTCGAGGAGCACCATGTTGAGCTTGACCGGGGTCAGCCCGACCTCGATAGCCGCGTCGATTCCCGCGAGGACATCAGCGAGGCAGTCTTTGCCCGTGATCTCGCGGTAGCGCTCGGGCCGGAGGCTGTCGAGGCTGACGTTCACCCGGGCAAGCCCGGCCTCTTTGAGTTCCGCGGCCTTCTGGGCGAGCAGCGTCCCGTTCGTCGTCAGGGACGACTCCACTCCCGGCGGCACCGAGCGGACGATATCGACGAGGTCGCGGCGGAGCAGAGGCTCTCCGCCGGTGAACTTGATACTCCTGATGCCGAACTGCACGCCCACCCGCATCAGTTCGGCGATATCCCCGGCGCTCATCTGTTCTTTCGGGTTCACCTCGCCCTCGGCGTGGCAGTAGATGCACCGCAGGTTGCACCGGGAGGTCAGGCTGATCCTGAGGTTGGTTACGGTTCGGTTATAGGGGTCTTTCAGCACCATCGCATGTTCCTTTGAAATTTTTTGCAATAATGTAGGTCTCTGCACTCCCTTTCCGCGACGCCTTCGTCCTGTAGCCCCGGACAGAATAGAAATGCTTTCTCGTTTCGGCAATCAGTTCACCGAAGAGCTCGCCCTGGAACGACTTTATCACCATGTTGCCGCCGGGTTTCAGGACCGTGCAGGCAAACGCCAGTGCGTCCTCGCCGAGCCCGATCGCACGGGCCTGATCGTAACTCTTCTGGCCGGAGAGTTTCGGCGAGGCGTCGGAGACCACGACACTGACGACGCCGCCGGCCTCCTCGCGGATGCGCTCCTGGACGAGAGGGTCGGTGAAGTCCCCGATGACGGTGGTGACGCCTTCCATGGGTGCGATGGGATTGAGATCCACGCCGATGACCTTGCCGTCGGTCAGGTCGCGAAGCACCTGCAGCCAGCTGCCCGGCGCCGCCCCGAGGTCGACGACGTTGTCGTCGGGCCTGATGATACCGTTTCGCTGCTGGATCTCCAGCAGTTTGTAGGCGGCACGTGCCCGGTATCCCGCCTTCATCGCCTTTCGATAGACGCTGTCTTTAGTCCATTGAGAACCCATTGGGAGATTACCCTCCACCTGAGGTCGACGGATGGCTGCCTGCACCGCCGGCACAATCAAGAAGATTATGTATAGTATTCGATGCAGTTAAACATGAATGATACGGTTGCGGAGTACGTGTCTGCCGCGACCGCTTCCGCGATCGGCGTCGTGGGTCTACCGCCGATTGTGATCGTAAAGCACTATAATGAATAGGATGATTATATACTTTCAACGAGAGTTTAATAAGGGGTCACAATGTTAAAGGCAACGATTGACGCAGAAATATTTCGGGAATCCATCGACGCGATCGCCGCACTGGTGACGGAGTGCCGACTGCACACGGCCGAGGACCAGATCAGGACACGCTCCGTCGATACCGCAAACGTGGCCATGGTCTCCCTGGAGCTCCAGAGCACGGCGTTCAACTCTTTCTCGGCGACGGCGGGAGAACTGGGCCTGGATATCGCAAAGATGAAGAACATCATCGGGATGATGGGGAAGGGCGACGCGCTGACCCTGACTCTGCTTGACGAAGAACGAAAACTGGAACTGAGTTTCGGCGGCTACCGCTACTCCGTCTCGCTTCTCGACGTCAACACCATCCGGAAAGATCCGAACCCGCCGGGAATCGACCTCCCCGGCAAGGCGGTCGTCCCGGGCGACGCGCTGAACAACGCCATCAAAGCGGCCGCCGTCATCTCCGACAAGATCGCGCTCGGGATCGATCCCGATGCCATGACCTTCTACATGGAGGCGGAGGGCGACACGGACCAGATCAAACTCGCGCTCGGCGAGGACGAACTCGTCGCCTTAAGCCCGGTGCAGGCCCGTTCCCTCTTCTCGATCGATTACCTGAAAGACATGGGCCGTGTCATGGCGCGCGCGGACGAGGTGGAAGTCTTCCTCGGCATCGATCACCCGGTACGGTTTGTCTTTGACATTGCGGACGGCAACGGCCGCGTCGAGTACCTCCTTGCTCCTCGGATCGAGGCCGATTGATGGGCATCGTACTCGATCGCAAAGAACTCATCAAATATCCCTTTTTGAAAGAATCGCAGCAGCTGGCCCGCCGGCACGTGGAGTCGCTCGAAGAGTTCCTTGGAAGCAGCCCGGGCGTTGCGGCGCTCGAGCGCGCGAAGGAACGGGTCGTTGCCGCGCTCACGTTCAAAAAGGAGTTCGGGGACGAAAATACGCAGAACCTCAAGCCCGAGATCGAGATCGCGAGCTACGCCATCGCCCGGATGCTCGTCTCCTGCATCAATGACCGGTCGCTCGTCGACCGCCTTGCGCGCTACGAGGCCGAACGCGCATCCTTCTTCCTCGCGGCCGACGAGCCGGAGATACGGCGGTTCGTTGCCTGGAGCGTCGGCATCGATACCGGAGCGGTTGCAATGCCGGTCATCCGGTATGTCGAGCTGGTCCCCCACCTGCGCGACAGGCGGTGGCGGCTCGTCAACAGGGAGATCCGGCAGGGAGGCGTGAACCTCGAGGCAGGCGAGATCGACGAACTCATCCGGGAACGGATCCGGGCGATCATCGCCGACCAGCTGCCGCTCCGTGTTCCGGCGGGGATCTGCGAACGCCTCGCGCCGGTCACGGGCGAGATCGTCGCGCTGCGGCAGCAGCAGGTCCTCGAACAGTTCGGCGAGATCAAGGAGGAAGCGTTCCCGCCCTGCATCAGTGCGCTCATCCAGGCGATCACCGCGGGGACGAACCTGACGCATATGGGCCGGTTCGCCATCACGTCGTTCCTCCATACCATCGGGATGAACGTTGCGCAGATCGCGGAGGTGTTCGCGCGGGCTCCCGACTTCGACCCGGACATGACGATGTACCAGGTGGAGCACATCTCCGGCCGGGGCGGCACCGAGTATACCCCGCCGTCGTGCGCCACCATGCGCACGTTCGGGCTCTGCACCAACCGGGACAGGGACTGCGAGCGGGTCAGCCATCCGCTGAGTTACTACCGGCTCAAGAAAAATATAAAGAAAAAACGGAATTAAGCGACCTTTTTATCGATCAGGTAGCCGGCGATACTGAGCACGGCGATAAAGATGATCAGTGCGACGACGTATGCAAGCCCCTGCATTGCCTCTCCCATAAGTTTGGGCAGCGTCACCAGCAGCACGATAAACAGTGCGAGGCACCCGACTGCGACCAGCACCTCAAGAACCCGTAGATTCATGTAAACAGGTGGGGGACGTGCAGGTATATCTCTATCCATAGGGCGGGGGCGACCCACACGCTTATCCGGGTCGACCGACAATCCCGCACGTATGGAGAGAGACGAGGCACCGGCCCTGCTCCGGCGCTACGTGACGTCGCCGTCCCACATCACACATAGCCATGCCACGGCGGCTATCATGAGGAAGGTCGCGGAGCATCTCGGCGAGGATGCTCTGACGTGGGAGGTCATCGGCCTTCTGCACGACATCGACTACGACATCGTCGGCGGGGATATGGAGCGGCACGGCGTCGAGGGTTACCGGATTCTCATCGAGAACGGAGTCCCGGAAGAGATCGCGGATATCGTCAGGCGCCACAACCACATGCTCTTTGGGGATTACGTCCGCCCCGTCGAGGTTGCGCTCCAGGCGGCGGACAGCGTCTCGGGCCTGATCGTCGCCTGCGCCCTGGTGAAGGGCGGGGCGATCGACGAGGTCACCCCCCGGACGGTGAAGAAGAAGTTCAAAGAGAGGTCGTTTGCCGCCGGATGCGAGCGCGAGAGGATCCGGATGATCGAGCCGCTCATGGATCTCGAGACGTTCTACCGTCTCGCGATCGAGGGGCTTAAAGAAGTCCGCGGCGATATCGGTCTCGGCTGAGCGCAACCCATATATGATACCCGGTTCGAGGATAAAGGGCATGATGCAAGAGCGCGGGAAGGTGATCGATCGCGTGGAAGAGGCCGTAGCGCTGCTCGTCGAGCGGATGGACCTCCGGCTCATCCCGGAGGTCGGGATGAACATCGTCTACGCCCTGCCCGACGCGCGGAGCAAAGACGACGTGGCGGGAGTCCCCGGCCGGATCGTCAGGCTCGGCGAGGCGGTTCACCCCGTCGGGGAGATCGCGTTCGGGGCAAGCGACCACGTGGCCCGGATCGTCATTACGGCCATGCGTTTCGACCCGCGGATCAGGAGCGCGGCGAACATCCGCTTTGCGGAAGCAATCCTCCCGGAGCTCGACAACCTCCTCTTCGAGGTCTGCTCGTTCGACCGGGAGAAAGAACCGCCGGGCGTGCAGACGATGGACTGGGGCGTCGCCTCCTGCTGCAGGGAGGGCGTGCCCGACGTCATCTACGACCGGGGGGCCGTGGGGAAAGAGCCGATGATCCGGGTTCTCGGGGAAGATCCGGTCACGGTCGCACAAAATATTCTTAAACTGTCAAATCGCATTACGTATGCACAATTGTAAGGGTAGGTCCACATGGGAATAAAACCGTCATATATCAAGAACCTCGGCGAAGAACTCATCGTCAAGCACCGCGACAGATTCAGTGGAGACTTTGAAGAGAATAAACACGCTGTCGCCGAAGTTGCCATGATCGACAGCAAGACTGTCCGGAACCGGGTTGCCGGGTACATCTCAAGAAAGATAAATACAAGGAAGCGGTAAACTTCCATTATGTTTGAGGGAATCCTTCCGGCAATCATTACCCCTTTTTACCGTGACTCGCAAATGGGTCTCGATATTGAAGGATTACAGTCCAACATAGAATCACTCCTGCAGCGCGGGGTTCACGGCATCGTGCCCTGCGGGTCGACCGGCGAGTCCGCGACGCTCACGTTCGAGGAGCACGAACAGGTGATCGGCAAGGCCGTCGAGGTCGTCAACGGACGGGTCCCGGTGCTTGCAGGGACAGGATCGAACAACACCGAGGAGGCCGTCCGCCTGACGCGGTCGGCGAAGAATCTGGGTGCGGACGGCGCGCTCATCATCAGCCCCTACTACAACAAGCCGAACCGCTCCGGGCTCATCAAGCACTTCACGAAACTTGCCGACCTCGATATCCCGGTCGTCCTCTACAACGTCCCCGGCCGGACGGGGCAGAACCTCCAGCCCGACCTGGTGGCGGAGCTCGCGAGACACCCGAACATCGTCGGGATCAAGGAGGCAAGCGGCGACATCACCCAGATCTCCCGCATCATCGAGGAGACGCGGGACGAGGAGTTCAGCGTGATCTCCGGGGACGACGCAATGACGCTCCCCGTCCTCGCCGTAGGGGGCGCGGGCGTGATATCGGTGGCGGCAAACGTCGACCCCGGCCGGATGGCGGGGATGTACGAGGCCTTCCGGGCCGGCGACCTTGCCCGCGCACAGGTTCTGCACTACGAACTCGCTCCCCTCATGCGGGCGATGTTTGTTGACACAAACCCCATCCCCGTGAAGAAGGCGGTGGAACTCCTCGGGATGGCCGCGGGCCCGGTCAGGCTGCCGCTCGACGAGCTCGACGAAGCAAAGACGGAACAACTGAGAAAGGTGCTGGTAAATCATGGTTAAGGTAGTCGTATCCGGTGCCCTGGGACGTATGGGAACCAACATCGGCCGGATCGTCGATGAAGCCCCCGACATGGAACTGGTCGGAGGCATCGACGTGCGGGAGGGAACGCTTTTTAAGACCGAGGTCGTCCCGGCGGCGAAGATCGACGCGTTCCTGAGCGAGAAGAAGCCCGACGTCCTGATCGACTTCACCGTTGCGGGCGCTGCGGTCGAGAATATCAAAGCAGCCGCCCGAAACGGCGTGGCGCTCATCGTCGGGACGACGGGGTTCTCCCCCGAGCAGCGGGAGACGATCGCGGCCGCCGTCGAAGGAAACGTCCCGGCGGTGATATCGAGCAACTTCTCCGTCGGCGTCAACATCTTCTGGAAACTCGTGCGGGAAGCGGCACGCGAGCTCGGCGACTACGATGTCGAGGTCACCGAAGCCCACCACCGCTACAAGAAGGACGCCCCGAGCGGCACGGCAAAGACCATCCTCGAGATCCTGGACCGGGAACTCGGGAGCCGCGAGAAGGCCTACGGCCGCGTCGGCGAGACCGAGCGGAAAGACGAGATCGGTGTCCACGTCATCCGCGGCGGCGATATCGTCGGCGATCACTCCGTCCTCTTTGCCGGGAACTTCGAGTGCATCGAGGTCTCCCACCGGGCCTACGACCGGGCGGTCTTCGCCCAGGGTGCCGTCCGGGCCGCACGTTGGGTCGTCGGCAGGGAGCCGCGCATCTACGGGATGCAGGATGTCCTCGGGCTGTGATAAGGAAAGCGAAATTTATTTTTGATACGGTCATAAACTATGTACGTTCGGAGGAACCAAATTGGCAGCAGTTGTTGATATTGAGAAGTGTACCGGCTGTGAAACCTGTGTGGACGTCTGTCCGGCTTCCGCCATCACCATGGAAGACGGCAAGGCAAAAGTCGACGTCGACCTCTGTGTTGATTGTGAAACCTGTGTCGACGAGTGCCCGTCGGAAGCAATCTCCATGGAATAAAGAAACCAACTCTTTTAATACCACCAACACTACAGATATTTTTGTCTATGATTAACGTAGGAGTGCTT
>NZ_JMIO01000033.1 GCF_000691865.1 Methanoculleus sp. MH98A
GTGGCATACGCCACCGCAAGCCTTTCATTCCGGTATGGTCTCGATCCCGATAACTTCGGAATCCCTGTCATCACAAGCCTGATCGACCTGATTGGTGCAGCCGCGCTCGTGACGGCGATAGGCCTGCTGTTGTAGTGAAAGAATGGAGAACGACGGTTAACAAACCATGATGGAACATGAATATCAGCCGATCAGCTTCAAAGATGTCCTCATAGAGATGAAAGACGTCTCCGAGCTGATGGTCGACCTTTCTTATTCAGCGATCCTCTTCGATAGCAAAGAGATAGCGCTCGAGGTGATCAACCTCGAGGAGAGGATGAACAATCTGGTCTACCAGGCCAGAATCCAGAGCGTCCTCGGCGCGAGAAGGATCGAAGAGGCCGAGGCGATGAGCGGCATGCTCCAGGTGGCCGAGGCTGCGGAGAGGATTGCGAACTCGGCCTCGGATATAGCAAAACTCATCTTAAAAGACATCCGGTTCCCCGCAAAACTCAAGCGCGTCTTCCCGGAGGCCGAGGAAATCGTCACCCGGGTTATCGTCAGCCAGGGAAGCGAGGTTGCCGGCCGCACGCTCGGCGACCTCAAGGTCCAGAGCACGACAGGTATGCAGGTGATCGCCATCCGGCGCGGAAAGGGCTGGATCTACGACCCCGACAGAACCACCCGGGTGGCGAGCGAGGACATCCTGATCGCGCGGGGACCGGAGGCCGGAGAAGAGCCCCTCTCCATGATGGCGGGGTCCGGGGAGCGTCCCCGGGTCGAGGCCTCGTCCGCGGGCGAGGTCGACGACCTCGACCGGGCGGTTCAGCTGATCATCGAGATGAAGAACCTCTCGGAGCTCTCCGTCGGGCTGGCATACACCTCCCTCCTCTTCAACAACATGGAGGTGGCGCACGAGGTGGTCGCTCTCGACAGCACGCTTGATGATATGCGCTGCGACCTGGACCTCTGGGTCCTTGAAGCGGCACGGAAGATCGAGGACGTGCGCTACCTTCGCGGCCTGTTGTATATGTCTTCGTTCGCGCAGGCGATCAGCGATTCGGCTCACTCGATCGTCGACGTCCTGCTACGCGACATCGAGATCCCGCCGATCTTCAAGAAGATCGTCCGGGAGTCGGACGAGATCATCACGCGGATGACCGTGACGCCGTCGTCGCCGCTTGTAGGCAGAACACTCAAGGAGATGTCGCTCGCGACGGTTACGGGGATGATCGTGCTCGCCATCAAGCACGGCGACCGATGGGTCTACCGCCCGGGAAAGAGCGTCAGGCTGGAGAGCGGGGATACCATCATAGCAAAGGGCAGGCGGGATGGTGAGTGCCGGCTCTACGAACTTGCCGGACACACCGCCGAGGTGTCCGAAGAATAAATCGGAGTATTACTATGGGAGATACGGAAGATACAATTGTTTACCGCCTCGGTGCGAACTGCAGTCTCGACGAGGTGGAGGAAGGAAAGACGTACCTCGGACGGGTGCAGGGATTTGCCCCGTTCGGCGTTTTTGTCCAGTTAAACGACCGGGTCAAAGGGCTCGTTCATAAGAGCAACGTGAAGGTGCAGCATAGCGAGCGCGACCCGATCATCGTTCACGTCCTCCAGATCCGGAGCAACGGCAACATCGATCTCGAGGAGGTCACGCCGACCGTCTACCAGACGGAGAACGTGACCCGGACGACGACGACCGTGCAGATTGCCGATATCGGGAAGAAGATCGGCAGGACCGTGCTGATCGAGGGCGAGATTGCCCAGATCAAGCAGACGTCGGGGCCGACGATCTTTACCCTCGTGGACGCATCAGGCACCGCGAACGCCGCAGCGTTCGTCGAGGCGGGCGTCCGCGCGTATCCCGAGGCGGAACTCGGGGATATCGTCGCCCTCACGGGCGAAGTGATGCAGCGCAACAACCAGCTCCAGATCGAGGTCTCGTCCATGACGGTCATGGAGCCGGAGGATGCGGCACGGGTCAGGGAGCGGATCGACGCGGCGCTTGACGAGCGTGCGGAGCCGCCCGACCTCCCGTTCCTGGTGGAGAGCGAGGTTCTCGAGGCCCTCCGGCCGCAGATGCGCAAAGTGGCAAAGGAGATCAGAAAGGCGGTCCTGACCGCACGGCCGATCATCCTCCGGCACCATGCGGATGCGGACGGCATATGCGCCGCCGTCGCCGTCGAGCAGGCGGTGACCGCGCTGATCCGGGAGAGCGGCGGGGACTTCGACGCGGAGTTCTTCCTCTTTAAGCGGTCCCCATCTAAGGCTCCGTTCTACGAGATTGAGGATATCACGCGGGATCTCGACTTCGCCCTCAAGGACAACGTCCGCTACGGGCAGAAGATGCCGATGATCCTCCTGATGGACAACGGGTCGACCGAGGAGGATATGCCGTCGCTGAAGGTGACCAGGATCTTCGGTCTCCCGGTGATGGTCGTCGACCACCACCACCCCGACGAGATCGTGGACGATTACCTGATCGGGCACGTCAACCCCTACCACGTGGGCGGCGACTACGGGATCACGGCCGGAATGCTGGGCACAGAGGTCGCCCGCATGGTCAACCCGGCGGTCGAGAACCAGATCCGGCACCTGCCGGCAATCGCGGGGCTCGGCGACCGGAGCGAAGCGCCGGAGCGTGCCCGCTACCTCGCGGTGGCCGCGCCCGAGTACTCGGAGGACGACTGCCGCGACATCGCGCTCGCGCTCGACTACGAGCAGTTCTGGCTCCGGTTCAGCGACGGAAGAGAGATTGTCAAGGACATCCTGAACCTCTCCGGCGAGCCCGAACGCCACGAACGGTTCGTTCACCTGCTGGTCGAAGAGGCGAACCGGGCGATCGAGGAGCAGGTTGAGACCAACATGCCCCACGTCGAGAGCCGGATGCTCCCGAATGGTGCTCACCTCTTCATGCTCGACGTGGAACTCTTCGCTCACCGGTTCACGTTCCCGCCGCCGGGTAAGACCTCGGGAGAGGTGCACGACCGTCTGGTCCGGCAGCACCCGGGAGAACCGGTCGTCACGATTGGGTTCGGGCCGGACTTTGCCGTCCTGCGCTCCCGGGGCGTCATGATGAATATCCCGCAGATGGTGCGCGAACTCCGTAGCGAGATCGTCGGCGGCGGCGTGAACGGCGGCGGCCACCTCGTCGTCGGGAGCATCAAGTTCGTGGAAGGGATGCGCGACGTGGTCATCGACAACCTGATCAAGAAGATTGGTGAAGCGCCAATCTGATCGCTACTTCTTTCTCGACGTGTTGCGGCCGGGCTGCTCGATCTCATCCGGAGTCCCGTCCGGGATCGGCTGCGTGCGGGCCCTTCGGGCGCCGGTGCTGCACTGTCGCTTCGTTCTCTTCTCAGGTAATCGCCGCTATGTTGTGAGTCACACCGGGCAGTTAACCGCCGATGCGATTTTGATAGTGACCGAAATATAAAAATAGGTTAATTTCCTACGGGAGTCCTCATGGCAGGAAACCGATGGACATGGAGAACGCTCCTGGTCGTGCTGCTCATGACGGCAACGGCCATTGCGTTCCCCGCAGCGGCCCAGAGCACGGCATCTGCGGAACCTCTGACCTGGACCCTCCCTCCGACACCCCCCGAAGAGATTCTTGAAGAAACTCCGGAAGAGACCCCGACGGAGACGCCTGAGGAGACCCTGGATGAGGAGACACCCCGGGAAACCCTGGAAGAAGAGACGACCCTGGTGGACGACGAGACCCCGATAGCGACCCTGGATAACGAGACGCCCCGGGAAACCCTGAACGATACAACCAACGAAACGACCAATGAGACGGTTTTCGAGACGACCAACGAGACCGGACCCGTCGTAATCGGGACGGATGAGGCAACACCGGCAGCGACGACGGAAGCAACACCTGAGAATACCTCCACGGCCGACCTGCCGACGTTCACGCCGCTACAGGCGGCACAGGTCAACGGGAGTGCGACACAGGCTGCCCCCCTCTCGCTCGCCGCCGTCGTCCTGGCCGTTGCAGTCGCCGGACTCCTCGTTGTGATCGGAAGGAACAGGAAGTGATGGCGGAAGCGGGGAGAACGGCAGCCGGAGCATGAGGCCAACCTATAGGGGGCATCGGGTGCGACCCGTCCCCCTCGCCCCGTACCTGCGCTCGCGGCGGCAGCCTGCACCGTCCGGGTTGGAGATCATGCTCCTCGCCCGACCGATCGACACGACGATGCCCACTAATATACAATGATTTGTATACTCTTCTTAAGATTCTACGATCGCAAATGGGTAGGTATAAATATTGATCTGGACAAAAAGCACTTGCTCACGAGGGAATCAGTCGATGTCGACAAAAGATCGTATCAAAGAGAAATATAGCGACACCCAGCGGAAGATCCTGTACCATCTCAAAACCGGGCTGCGAGCCGGCAAGTCTTACTTTAAATCCAAGTACATCGCAACCGATCTTGGCCTTTCCGCAAAAGAGGTCGGCATCAACCTTGCCATCCTCTCCGAGATCTGCGATGAGCTGGATATCAGGCGCTGGAGTTATTCCAACAGTACGACGTGGCGCGTCACCTCCCGTGCATCATAATTTTATCCTGGAACGCTCTATTTTACGGCATGAAGATCATTGAGTTCGAAGCACCCGTTGAGTTTGTGGCCAATATCAATGACCACAAGGATTGTCTCATGTCGCAGGACAAGAACTACGAAAACCCGGAGGTGCTCTGGTTCAACATCGATGTCCCCAAGGGGCACGGCGTGCAGGCCGGAGACCGGGTCAGGGTGACCGTCGAAAAGATCTGAGACACCATAACTACAACCGCATCGCCGGACATGCTCCGGGTTTCATCCGAGAGGGGTAAAGAAGTATTCAGGGAGCGTCTCCAGGGTGATGCGGTACGAATCCACTTCATCCACGCTGACGATGAGGTAAAAGTCCTTTCCTCCCCTCTCGACGTTTTTGACGATGCTTCCGGGGTAGTGCAGGTCGGCTCCCTCTACGATGGTCCCGCTCTCGAGTTCCACGAGTGCCATCCTGAAATGCGCCGCCTCGGGCCTTATCGTCGAGGAGACACTGCAGTTAATCCTCCATACCGCGTAGGGCACGTGGAAGACCTCGGTGATGCCGCCTCGCTCCTCCTCGATGTAAGCGAACGCAATGACCTTCTGATTACCCTTCCATGGCGGGTCGGAGCCTCCGTAGAGCGTGAGGTTGCCGGGGAGGTGGCAGCAGGGGTAGTCCCAGACCCTGGTTGCGTAGGAGAGCCTCTGGGGTTCGAGCGGCGCGGCCGGGGTCTCTGTGGGGAGAACGGTAACGGGAGGCGTCGGGGTGGGGATCTCGGGGATCTCCGACCCGGCCTCCGCTACCGGCGGCCGAAAGACCAGTGCCAGCACGGAGACGATGATCAGGGCGGCAAGAATGCTGAAGACGTCGCCTTTATCCACAGTTTTAAAAGGATGTACAGGGTAAAAGTTCTTCGGGTTTGGCTTCACGCTCCCGCCCGGAGATCGGCGGGTGACGCCTTTTGAGGGTTGAATTTATCCGGTTTTTTAGTAACCCTTCTCATGATTGAGGTTCGAAAACGGAACCGTTAATATGAAGCCGTGACTACGCTCCAGTGAGAGCATGGAAATCACTGAGGTGCGCACGTGGGTGATATTTTATCTGATTTCGTTCGTGGTGCTCCTTGCGGCGACCTTCATCACAACCCAGAGCGGTAGCCAGCTCTGGATCAGCCTGATGCTCATCATTGTCGTCGTCGGCGTAAACTTCTACCTGCTCTTCTCCGAGTTGAAGCGTCACAAGGCCAGGAAAGTCTTCATGCACCGGATGTCGCAGTTCGAGGAGACCGAGACGGACGTGGAATCCGGCTACCTCTGGTGACGTTCAGGCGGCGGCCCTGCGCAGTATCTTCTGCATGCTGTTGTACGGCACAAAGAGGTGCTCCACCTCTCTTGCCAGGTACTCGGTCTTGCCCATGATATAGTAGCCGTCGACGGCAAGCGCAGAGTAAAAAAGATGGGTAAGGTCGTTCTTCTGCTTCTCGGTAAAGTAGATGGTGACGTTGCGGCAGGTGACGGCGTCGAGGTACCGGGCGATGGGGACGCCCGACATCAGGTCGTGCTCCCGGAATTTAACCAGGCTTTTGATATGAGGGCGAATCTCGAACGTGCCGTCATCGTGGCTGATGAAGTGCTTGCGGAGTCTCTTCTCGTCGACGTTCTCAAGCGCCTTTCTGTCGTAAACTCCGGCGATGGCTTTCTGCAGCACCACGGTATCGATATCGGTCGCGTATATCGTTACGGTGACGTTTTTATGGAGAGTCATCAATTCGTGCGCGAGGATGGCGAGTGAGTAGGGTTCTTCACCCGTGGCGCAGCCGGCGCACCAGATCCGGATTGATTCTCTGCGGCGGGCGAGATCAGGCAGTATCTCCCGGCGTATCACTTCGAAGACCTCCGGGTCGCGGAAAAATTTTGTGACGTTGATGGTGAGGGCGTTCCTGAGCAGATCGAGTTCCTGCGGATTCGCGAGGAGGTACCTGTGATACGCCTCAAAATCTGTGGTGTTTGTCAGGCGCATCCGGGAGAGGATACGCCGCTTGATGTAATCTTCCTTGTAGTTCGAGCACTTGATCCGAACCAGTCTCTCGATGCTTCTCTGGAGCGATGCGAATTCATCCATGGAACAGTTTACTCATGCCGGGTGCTGGTTTACGGAAGCGATCTAGTGGTTTCCGAGATCGCTGCCGAGATCGCCGATTACTTTCTGGACGTCGAGCCAGATGATGAGGGTCTTTGCCTTCTCGTCCTCTTCGTCTCCTATTTTGATGATTGCCTTGACATAACTGCTGATAGACGATGTGATACCGTCACTGATGCGTTCGATCTGGTCGTTCCGGACCGATACGACGCTGTGAACGTCGTCGACGATGATCCCTACGTTCGACCCGTTCGTCACGTCCGGCATCAGCACGACGATCTTTCGGTTCTCGGACTCCTCCGATCCGGGGAGCCCGAGCAGATCGCGGAGGTCGATGATGTTCGTGATCTCGCCTCGCAGGTTGATGATGCCTGTAAGGTATTCGGGGGCACGGGGAAGGGGAGTGATCGGCATCATCTCCACGATCTCTCGTGCTATCTGGATGTCCAATGCGTAGTGCTCCTCCCCGAGCTGGAACTCCACCACGTCTACGGATGCTGCCATCGTTTCCTCCCTAGTTCAGCTTGAACTGCATCATTACCTTCTTGAGCTGTTCGGCCATGCTTGCCAGTTCGTGGGATGCGCTTCCGACCTCCTCGGTCGATGCGCTGACCTCTTCGGCGAGTGCCGCCATATCCTCGGTGCGGTCCAGGCTCTCCTTGGTCATGTGGGTGGACTCGTCCATCTTCTGCATGACGTTGTTGGTGGAGCCCGCCTGGTCTTCGGTGGCCTTGGTGATCTCGCTGATGCCGCGGGTGACCACCTCCACGCTGTCGACGATCCGGTTTAAGCCCACGATGACTTTGTCGACACTCTCAAGGCCGGCCTGGATCTCCTGGTGGGATGCCTGCATCGAGTCGGTGGTCTTTTCAGTGCTTGCCTGGATCGTCCGGATCAGGTCCTCGATATCCTGGCTCGCCCGCTTGGATTCTCCGGCAAGGTTTCTGATCTCGCCGGCGACCACGGCGAACCCGCGGCCGTGCTCCCCGGCACGGGCGGCCTCGATCGCGGCGTTCAGCGCGAGGAGGTTGGTCTGGTTCGCGATGTCGGCGATCAACTTGACGATGTTGTTGATCTCCCGCATCTGGTTGTTGAGGGTGCTGATCTCCCCCACGGTCTGCTTGGAGATCTCCTCGACGAGCTGCATCTTCTTCGTCGCGACTTCACCGAGCGTTGCCGCCTCGTTTCCTTCCTTGGAAGCCTTCGAGGCCTGCTCCATGACCGACTGCGACGTGCTTGCAATCTCCTCGATGGATGCCGAGAGGTCGTTGATATCCATCCCGATCTCTTCGATCTTCTCAAGCTGGCGGCGTGCGTCCTCGGACGACTGCTGCGTCGAGACGGCGACCTGCTCCGTCGCCCGGATGATCTCGTCGGTGCTCTTGCTGACCTCCTTCGTCGTCATGTCCACCTGCTGAGCGGCTTTCGCCACGTCGGCGAGAAGCGCGCGGATAGCGGTCAACGAGGCGTTGTAGTCGGTCTTGACTTCCCCGAGAGGATCGTCGGTTTCCGATTCCACGAACGCCGTCAGGTCGCCCTTTGCCATGGCGGCAAGCGCGTTCCCGAGTTCCCCGGCGCTCTCTCCAAGCCTCTCGCTCTCCCGCTTCGCGGTCTCCATCAGGTCGCGGATCTGGTCCTCCCTCTCCCGCTGCTCGGTCCAGTCGTTCCAGACGTAGAAGGCCAGCTCGATCTCGCCGTTCCGGTCGAGGATGGGGATGGCGTTTAAGGTGAGGTACTTCCTGACGCCGTCGGGCCACTTGACCATGACGTCCGTCCGGGCGAGTTTCTTCGTCTCGTAGCAGGCGTAGAAGTGGTCGCCCTCAAGGATGGTGATATCGTAGTCGTAGAGCTTCTTCGCGAGGGTCTCTTCGCGGGTGCCGCGCCACATCCGGGCGTACTCGTCGTTGATGTCGATCCGGCTCTTGTCCGCGCGGAGCGTCGCGATTGCGAGCGGGTTCTGCTGGATCATTGCGTCGACCCGGTGCTCGGTATCCTTGACCTCCTCCTCCTTCGCCTTGAGGTCGGTCCAGTCGTTCCAGACGTAGAAGGCCATCTCGATCTCGCCGTTTGCATCGAGGATGGGGATGGCATTCAGGGTGAGGTATTTCCTGACACCGTCGGGCCACTTGACCATGACGTCCGTCCGGGCGGGTTTCTTCGTCTCGTAGCAGGCGTAGAAGTGCTCGCCGTCGATGACCGTGATGTCGTAGTCGTAGAGTTTCTTTGCAAGCGTCTCTTCGCGGGTGCCGCGCCACATCCGGGCGTACTCGTCGTTGATGTCGATCCGGCTCTTGTCCGCGCGGAGCGTCGCGATTGCGAGCGGGTTCTGCTGGATCATCGTGTCGACGCTGTGCTTGAGTTTCTCGGCTTCTTCTTTCTCTACCTGCAGGTCGGTCCAGTCGTTCCAGACGTAGAAGGCCATCTCAATCTCGCCGTTTGCATCGAGGATGGGGATGGCGTTGAGGGTGAGGTACTTCCTGACGCCGTCGGGCCACTTGACCATGACGTCCGTCTGTGCCCGCTTCTTCGTCTCGTAGCAGGCGTAGAAGTGGTCGCCGCCGATGACGGTGATGTCGTAGTCGTAAAGCTTCTTCGCGAGGGTCTCTTCGCGGGTGCCGCGCCACATCCGGGCATACTCGTCGTTGATGTCGATCCTGCTCTTGTCCGGGCGGAGGAGCGCGATGGCAAGCGGGTTCTGCTGGATCATCGTGTCGATGCGATGCTGCATCCTCCGGATCTCGTCTTCCTCTTTGCGCTTTTCGGTGACGTCGTTATAGACGTTCAGGATCCCTGTCAGCTCGTTCTTCTCGTTCAGGAGCGGGATTCCGTGCTGTTCCAGGATGTAGGTGCCGGAGGGGAACTCGACCGTCACTTCGCCGGAAACTCGCATCTTCTCGGTGAGCACTTTCTTGATCCCGTCTCCTTTCTGATTGAGGACCTTGAAGTCTCGCAGGGTCATCGAGGTGATGCGCGACTGATCGATGCCGGTCAGTTCGAGGTATGCTTCGTTGGCCGTGACGATCTTCAGCTCGGTATCGACGACCAGGATGGGCATCGGGTTTTTCTGGATGATCGTCTCGGATCGACGCTGCAGTTCGGCGATTTTCTCCAGCTGGATCTGGATCTTTTCCTCTTCCTCCCGCTGCCTGGTGAGATCGTTATAGACGATGAGGATGCTCTCGACCGCATTCTCGTTGTCGAGCAGCGGGATGCCGTACTGCTCGAGGATATGGGTGCCCGAAGGCAGTTCGACGACGACCTCGGCATATACACGCTCCTTCCCCCGGATCGCCTGCCGGAGGCCCGAACCCTTCTGTGATGTGATCTTAAAGTCTCTCAGGCTCCTGCCGAGCACCTGATCCATCGGGATCCCGCTCATCTCGGCGTAGGCCGTATTTGCCATGGTCACCTTGAAGTCCGGGTTGACGACCAGGATGGGCATCGGGTTCTCCTGAATGATCGTATCGGATCCCTTCAGAAGCATCCTGGCCTCGTCCAGCCGGTGCTTGAGGCGCTGCTTCTCCTCCTGCTTCTTCTCGAGCAGCGCGTTGATCGAGGTGGCCAGCGGCCGGTAACTCTCCGGAACGCCGGCAAGGTCGATCTGCACGGAGTTGTCGCCGTCGATTCCTGCATGGAGTGCGGCCTCGATCGCTTCGGGGAGTACCGCTGCTCTCTGCTCCTGTGCCTGTCCTGTCATACCCGGCACGACCGGCCCGGTAAATAGTGCTTTCCTTCCAGGTTTCTCGTTCATCTATTACACCTCTTCATTATGCTTCCTGTCCTGCCCGGTGAGTGCAGTTGCTATCGCCCGGTATTTCCTGCCCGCGTCGCTCTCGGGTGCATAATGAGAGATTGGGAGGCCTTTTTGCTGTGTCTCGTAGATCACAGGAGAGTACGGGACCAGGAACACCTGTTTGAACGCTTTTTTTACCTCGGACTCAAACGCCTTCAGCCGCTCTCTTTCTTTCTCCTCTTCTGCGGATGAAGCGGGTGAGAAGATCCGCTTCAGGAAAAGTGCAAGCCCACCTGTTCCGGCCGCCGGGTTGCCCGACCCTTTCCAGCGGGTCAGGATGGCGAAGTCTGCAGCGACGTCTTCCCCGAGCATCTCCCTGATATCCCCAAAGACCGTAGAAAGGGCTTCCATGCCTTTCAGGGCGAACGTGCCGGAATCAAGGGTGACAACGGTGTGATCCGCTGCGACGAGCCCGTTGATGACAAACTGGCCCATGCTCGGAGGCGTGTCGATCAGGATGAAGTCGTAGGTGTCCCTCACCTGTGCGAGCGCACCCTTGAGCAGCCCTGCCCGGTTCTCGATACTGTAGAGATAGGGTTCAACCCCTACAAGATCCAGAGTTGCCGGAGCGAGGTGGATCCCCGAGGCCGTGGAGACGATCACATCGGTTATCCCGGCGTTGGGAAACCCTTCAAAGACGCTCATGAAGACGTCATACATGCTCAGTTCAAGGGTTGCGGGGTTGACCCCGAGCCCCGTGGTGGCATTGGCCTGCGGGTCGCAGTCTACGATCAGAACGCTCTTTCCATCTTTCTGGAGGTACCCAGCAACGTTGAGACATGATGTCGTCTTTCCTGTGCCACCTTTGTGGTGGGCGAACGCTATAACCGTGATATCCAGCACCCCTCAATACCTCTATTTGAAATAAGTATTATTAAACCTACTTTTATGCTGCTATATGTATTCTGGTCGTCTGGCGTTTTTTCGAAATATTCTTTCGTCCAGGAAGGTGAATTGAAGGTTTTTTTGCCATTGTATCCATGGGGATCCGGAGGCGGAAATAGAGCGTCGCATAAGCCGATCGCTGCCGGAAGATTTGACGCATAATGGAAAAACGAATTTTAACGAGGGAGATCGCCGTCGGTGGGGCATACAGCGGGTTTCCGGTCTCCGGGATCAATTGCGGCCCGGAGCCTCTGCACACGCTCTGAGATCGACGGCCGGTAGTCGGATTCGGAACGAAGAATTCCTGGGATCATGCCTTTACGGTGGGAGGACGACGCGCCGGCCAGTGGACAGGATAGGAGGTTCTGGAGGAGAACTCCGGGATCCCTGACCCGGTAGCAGCACCTCATTGCGTCGGCGGCGTACCGGTCGGCTACGAACTCTTCATCGCACATACGGTGGTAGTACGTCCGGTAGGCGAAGAAGGCGGTCAGGAGAAGGAGGGCGATGAAGACCGGCTTTGCAGCCGGAGACCCTCCCGCCTGCAGGGACGGGTGTCCGAGGAAGGCGAGGCAGAGGAGGATTGGGAGGGCCGGAAGGACTGAGAGAAAAGGTGAACCCTTCCTTACGTGTCCCTCTTCGTGGAGCAGCACAAACCGGAGCGTGTCGTCGCTTGCCCCCGAGAGGTTTCTCTCGTAGAATGAGTGCCGGTAGCGGATGCAGTTGAGCGCCGGGCATCCCCGCATGGAGACGGTGAGGGGGCATCTCACCAGCCTCCTCCTGCGGTCAATCAACCCCTTCTCCTGAAGTTCCCAAAATATCCGGTACAGGCGGGAATTGCGGTCGGCCTCACTCATTATAGTATGATTATAATAATGAGTATATATTAAATGTTGCTCCTGGACGAATCGCCGTTATTCCGGTAATTTCCTGATTTTACCCTCGATACTCTGTGAATGTGAGTTCCTCCCGGCGACGTGCCGGCCGGTCACCTGCGGAGAACGAACCCGGACGTGCGCCTGCACGGTCTCCATGAGCCCGGGCGAATTCCGTACCGCGTCCCCCGGTATCGAGTCCGGAATCTGAAACATTTGCAATCTCCGTTTTTTTCACAATATTTTAATAATAGCAACCAAAATTCTGAATGAATAGAGTGGAGGTGAATCTGGAGAACGGGAGAGGCCATACGGCCGTGCTTGCGCCGGCACGGCGTACGGCTCCCCGGTTCTCCGAGCGAATGCCCAGAACATATACGATTCTTCTGATACTGGCCCTTGCCGCCCTCGCCGGGGCTGCCGGCTGCCTCTCCACGTCGTTTGGGGAGGTGACCTACAGCGGCGACGCCCTGCAGGTCCATGTGGAGAACCCCGGCGAGCCCGTCGAGAACGCTGTGCTCCAGGTTACGATCATGGAGGTGAGTGCGCTCGAACAGCACGAGGCCTTCTCCGAAGCGCGGTATATCGACCTTGTTACGGGGGAGAACGAATACACGATCCGGGCAGACCTGCAGCCCGGCTCATACAAGGCCTTTCTGACCATATTCGTCGGCAGCGAGCGGAGAGCATCGGTCATCCGCGACCTGGAGGTAACAGCCTGACCCCGGCGGGACTTGCGGCGGCGCGGGGGCTCGAACCCGCGGATGCCGTCTTCTCCGGAGCGGAAGTCTTCAATCCGTTCGCGTGCTCCTGGGAGCGCGTTGACTTCGCGGTGAAAGACGGCCGCATCATCGGTTTCGGGGAGTACCGGGGGACGCGGGAGTACGACCTCTCGGGCGCTTACGTGGTGCCCGGGCTGATCGACGCTCACGTCCACATCGAGAGTTCGCTCCTCGCGCCGGCGGAGTACGCCCGGCTCGTTCTCGCGCACGGCACGACGACGGTGATCGCCGATCCCCACGAGATAGCAAACGTCTGCGGGGCGCCGGGGATCGAATACATGCTTGCCCAAGGAGCGCGGACGCCGCTCGATATCCTGGTCATGCTCCCCTCCTGCGTCCCGGCAACGCCCCTTGATATGGGCGGCGCCGTGCTCACGGCCGCAGACCTCGCCCGGTTCCGGGGGCGGGAAGGGGTCGTCGGGCTTGCCGAGGTGATGAACGTCCCCGGCGTCCTCTTCGGCGACGAGGACCTCCGGGCGAAGATGGATCTCTTCGAGGTCATCGACGGCCACGCGCCGTTCCTCTCGGGTAAAGACCTGAACGCCTACATCTACGCGGGCGTCCAGAGCGATCACGAGTGCACGGCGCTTTCTGAAGCGCGGGAGAAACTCCTCCGGGGCATGTACATCATGATCCGGGAGGGTTCGACGGAGCACAACCTCTGCGATCTCCTCCCGCTCGTCGACGCCTGCACGGCGCCGCGGTGCTGTTTTGCCACCGACGACCGGCACGCCGACATGCTCGCCGGGGAGGGGCATATCGATGACTGCATCAGGAAAGCGGTCTCAGGCGGCCTCGAGGTCGAGCAGGCGCTCCGTATGGCCACGCTCTCCGCCGCCGGGCGGTTCGGGCTCCATGACCGGGGCGCCCTTGCCCCGGGAAGGCTTGCCGACTTCTGCGTCGTCGACGACCCCGACCGCTTCGCGGTCATCCGGACGTTCAAGCGCGGTGTTGAGGTCATTGACGCCGGCTACCTGCCCCCTGCCTTCCCGGAGTCTCCCATGCACGCCCGCGTGCCGGAGCCCGGCGATATCCGGATAACCGGACGGGGGGAGGCGCGGGTGATCGGGATCGTGCCCGGCCAGATCACGACCCGGAACCTGCGCTGCTCCGTAGAGGCCGCCGGGCTCCCGGACCTCGACCGCGACATCCTCAAAGCGGTCGTCACCGACCGCTACCGGGGAAGCGGTTCCGGCGTCGGGCTTGTGCATGGGTTCGGTCTGAAGGAGGGGGCGATCGCCGGTTCGGTCTCCCACGACTCCCACAACATCGTCGCGGTCGGGGCCAGCGACGCCGATGTCGTCCGTGCCGTTGCCGAAGTGGTCCGGCTCGGCGGGGGCCTCGCGGTCGTCTCCGGGAGTAACGTAACCGCGCTCCCCCTCGAGTGCGCCGGGCTGATGTCGGCCCTTCCCTACGACGAGGTCGTGCGGCGGCTTGCGGCCCTCGAGGAGCATGCCCGGCGGCTCGGCGCGATCGCGAATCCCTTCATGTACCTCTCGTTCCTCGCGCTGACGGTCATCCCCGAGGTCCGGGTCACGGAGCGCGGGGTCTTCGACGTCGGGGCGTTTACGGACGTGCCGCTGTTTGAGGGGTAAGGGAGGGAAGTAGAGCATCTGGTGGTGCTCTTTTACCTGCCTCTCTTACCCTCCCCGGGATCCCGTCCAGAGCGTGCTGCCTCTGCCGCGGGGGGCTGAGCGTCGTCCGCATGGAGACTCGTCAGCGCGGGACAGGCCTCGGTCTGCGCTTCTACCACCGCCGGGCAGGTTCCTGTGCGCCAGTTCCTGATGGCGGAGGTGGCGATGGCCACCCCCAGGATCAAGATGATGACGGCCAGCGAGACCTCCACCGGGACGTGGTAGAGATCGGCGGCCAGCATCTTGATGCCGATAAAGCTGAGGATACCGGCCAGGCCGTACTTCAGGTAGCAGAAAGCGGCCATGAAGTGCGCCAGCGCAAAGTACATCGATCTCAGGCCGAGGATGGCAAACGCGTTGGAACTGAAGACGATGAACGAGTTGGTGGTGATACCGAGGATGGCGGGGATGGAATCCACCGCAAATACGATGTCGGTGGTCTCCACCACCAGCAGGGCCACGAGCATTGGGGTGGCCCAGATCACCATCCTGCCGTCCGCATCAGGCTTCCTGACGAAGAAACTGTCGCCTTCGTAGTCCCCGGTAACCGGCATGATCCTCCGGAATCCACGGACCAGAATGTTCTTGTCCGGTTCGACCGGTCTCTCTTCCTTTCCGGTCACCATCCTGATACCGGTGAAGATCAGGAAGGCGCCGAAGATATAGAGGACCCAGGAGAATGTCTCCACCAGCGCCACGCCTGCCATGATGAACGCCAGACGGAAGACCAGAGCCCCGATAATGCCGTAGAACAGCACCTTGTGCTGATCCTTTCGAGGTACACAGAATGCTGCGAAGACGATGACGAAGACGAAGAGGTTGTCGACGGAGAGCATCAGTTCCATGATGTAGCCGGTAGTGAACTCCAACCCGGACTGGCCCATCCAGAGATATATCCCGATATTGAAGAGCACCGCGGCGGTGACGAAGACGGCGACCTGCAGGAGCGCCTCGCGCGGCTTTATGACATGTGCTCTGCGGTTGAAGACGCCGAGGTCGAGTGCCAGGAGCGCCACTATGCTGACGATGAATATGATCCACGCTGTCTCTGTTACTGCTGTCATAAGTTCACCCTGTTCAGGATGTCTCGTTCTGGATGTTCCTGGATCACTTTACCCTGATCGGGCCACATCCCGGCCTTTCGTCGGTCTGTCCGTGCCCTGTCTTCCCGGATCATCTCCGCTCCAGTGATTAATTCCTTCTGCCGGTGGCCTGTTCCCCGTGTGGAGATAAGCGACTCTTCGAACCCTAAGACTGCAGACATCGATATCCTCCACGCGACGTTCTGCGCTGTGCTGAGGGTACATGCCATCCATACGGTTCTCACCAAAACCCCACCGCACCCGGCGCCAGCACCGCGATCAGGAGCAGGACCACCGGCTGGTGCAGGAAGTAGATGACGAGCGAGTGCCGGCCCAGGAACTCGAGCGGCCGGGCAAACGCCGGTTCCGCAACCGGGATTGAGATGTTCCGTTTTCCGTCCGGGTAGAAGAGACGGCCGCAGGCCATCCCGACCAGGACGAGGCCGAACCAGGGGAGGAGCGGGACGTAATCGAGGCTTGAAAAAGATTCCGGCCGGATACCGAGCCAGAGGAGCGGCCACGGGCCGGAGACGAGGCTTGCCGCGTAGCCGGCGATGAGGCAGGCGATGCTCGCGATGAGGAGTTTCTCCGTATCGAGCCGGACGAAGAGCGGCGCGAGCAGGATCGCAAGCCCGATGAAGTGCAGGATGCCGAAGACGATGTAGACGTTCGGTAGAAAGAGCCGGGTGACGGCGGTGATGATGAGGCCGTAGCCGAAGATAGTGAGGCCGCGCCGGACGTATTTGAGCGCGAGGCCGCGTCCATCGGGCCGTCGTGCTGCCCTGGCATAACTGATGGTGAAGGAGAGCCCGACGAGGAAGATGAACGTCGATGCGGTCAGGTAGGCGAGCGTCCGGAGAAACCCGCCGGAGACGTCGAGCGGCAGGACGCCGAAGAAGTCGAGGTCGAAGGCCGAGTGGAAGACGATCATCGTCACGACGGCGACGCCCCGGGCGAGGTCGATCTCCCAGTAACGCTCTCCCGGCATGATTCTCCGTCAGAAGAGCCTTCGCCGGACGGGGGCGCCGCAGGCGGGGCATGTCTTCGTATCGGTTATCTCCCGGCTCTGCTCCTCGGTGGGCTCGTTGTAGAGCCGGGAGAAGCCGCACTCCCTGCTGCACTCGATCACGACGAACGGACTACAGATCCTGCCCATCTCCTCTCACCCCGCCTTGATGCTGTAAGCGTATCATGAATTGCCTACAATTTCATGGTGGATTCATCCGATAAGAGTTTACCCCGGGGCCGGGGGAGGCACCATTATTCCACTGCCCGTTCTACTTCTTTCATGAGCGACCGTGACGAGCATATCGTAGAGGCCGCCGGCAGGTGCCGGGTCGTGATCCGGAACGGGCGGGTGGTCGAGGTCGGGACGCCGCAGATACAGGACTGCCCGCTGGCACGGCGGTTCGCCTGTCCTGTTCCGGAGATGACGCCGGAGGCGATCAAACGAAACATCGAGGGGCGTATCAGGTCGTTCGGGATGTGCACGCCGGAGCGCGAGGTCCTTGCCGGGCCGGACTTCGTCATCTTCGGGGCGTCGGAACTCCTGAGCAGCGCCGTCCGCCGGGGGGACCTCGACGCCGCGGTGATCGCTTCCGACGGGGCGGGAACGCTCGTTGCGACGAACCCCTCTCTCATCCAGGGGATCGGCGGCCGGATGTCGGGGCTCGTGAAGACGAGCCCGATCCGCGAGGTTATCGCGCGGATCGAGGAGAACGGAGGCGTCGTCCTCGATCCGGCAACCGCCGCGATCGACCAGACCGCCGGCGTCGCCCTGGCGGCAGAACTCGGCCATCGCCGGATAGCCGTGACCACCGCCGTTGCCGCCGAGGCGGCGGCCATCCGGGAGCGGTTCCCCGGTGCCGTGATCGTCGCCGTCCACATGACCGGGATCTCGCGGGAGGACGCCGCCCTGATGGCCCGCTCGGCCGATCTCCTCACCGCCTGTGCCTCGCGGCACATCCGGGAGGCGGCGGCGAAGACCGCGCTCCTGCAGGCGGGGACGTCGATTCCGGTCTTTGCGATGACGGCCGCGGGGAAAGCAATCATCCTTGGTAAAGTCGCGGAGACCGACCAGCAGATCATCGTCCACGGAGCGCGTCTCCCGGTGCCGGGCTCGCAGTCGCCCTCGCCGCTCTGTTGATCACCGGCGCGGTATGCCCACGTGGCCCGTAAGTTCGGCGAACTCGGCCAGAACGATATCGGCCTCTACATCTGCCGGGCTGCCGTCGCGCCAGTCGCCGTAGGCGGCGAACGCGGTCACCATCCCGAGATGCCTCCCGGGAGCGATATCGCGAATCAGGCTGTCGCCCACCATCATCGCCCGCGCCGGAGCCGCATCGAGCCGCCGGAGGGCGTAGAGGAGGGAGTCGGGCTCCGGTTTCCGCCTGCCCGAGACCTCCGGGGTCACCACGGTCTCGAAGTAATCGATGAGCCCGGTCTTATCGAGCCGCCGGCGTGCCTGGGATGCCTCCGCGTCGGTCACGACCGCGAGAGAGATCCCGGCGTCCCGGAGGCACCGGAGCGTCTCCTCGACGCCCGGGTACGCCTCGACCAGGCCGAGTTTCACGTCCTCGTAGGTGCGGCAGCAGACCTCGAACGCTCCGGGCTCATACATCCCGAGATCGCTCATGTAGTCGCGTATGTTCTCGTGATCCTCGAACCCGTGAATTCCCCGGAGGAACTGCGAGAAGAGTGCTTCGGGGTCGCCGGTTCCGAGATAGTCGACCACGCACCGGCACGCCTCCCGCTTTGCTCGCACAAAGTCAAAGAGGGTGTTGTCCATGTCGCAGAGGACCGCCTCTACCGCGTTATGCCGAGTGCCGTCAGGTTTCTGCATATCTTGAGTTCCCTCATGAATGCACGGTACGCCTCGTCGTCCCGGAAACGGACCTTCAGTTCGTCGAGGTCGTTGCCCTTCCCGCCGTACTCCCCGAAGATCGTGATGCCGTTGCAGTCCACGAACCCGAAGACGGCGGCGATGTTGAAGAGCAGCCGCCGGAACGCCTGCGCCGTGCAGGCTGTTGCCTCCAGTCTATATGGGCGGTCGAAGTAGAAGTACTCGAGCCCCTCGGCCATGCAGAGGTCGGCCATATAGATGTCGGCGGTCAGGAGAACCGGGAGGGCATACCGCTCATCCTCGAATTTCCGGAGCGCCCGGACGATATTGCGGTCGTTCTCCTCGGAGAGATGCGTATGCGGGCCCGGCGCCGCGATCTCCGTTGCCCGGTCGCGGATGGTGCGGTACTCCTTCAGCGCGAGGTACGCCGCTTTCCTCGACCGTTTCATCCGTTTGTTCTCGAGCTCCACGATATATTCCCGGCAGTCGGGCGCCAGTTCCGTCATCTCCCCGATCGCCTTTGCCGGGTACTTGCGGTTGATGGCATACGCGATCTCGTCCCGGACGGTATCGACGATCAGGTAGGAGGCGTGATCGATCCCGGGGTTGTTCGATGCAAACCCGTGGTAGAAGAGGTTCGTATCCAGGCCGAAGAAGACGGCTTTCTTGAGCTGCCTATACGATGCGAGCATCGATTCAAAGGCGGCCTGGTTCACGTAGCGGGCGATCCCGCTTGCGAACATGCACTCCTGGAGATCGGCGTAGGAGGGAAGTTCCGCGGAGACCGGCTCGTATTCGGCGAGCCAGTCCCGGAAGGTCTCGCGGGAGGCGGGCAGTTCGAGCGAAAACCCGGTTCCTTCGGGACGTGCGATCAGGATATCGCCCTCGTAGAGCGGGTACGTGACGCGGATCTCGTCGAGGCTGTTGATGAGAATCTGCAGATGATCTTCTTTGATGACCGCATCGTTCATTCCCTCGCCCCCGCATCCTCCATGATATCCCGGATCTGCTGGATCTGGCGCGGGATCATCATGTAGGGTTTTGCAACGTCGTCGGTGTTCTTCATGGCGAGATAATAGATGTGCCGGATATCGAGCCCCGCGACCGAGACCGCGATCAGCGCCCCGGCGACCGTGACCTTCCTGCCCGAGGTGATGTCGATCGCCACGTCAAATCCCTGCCGGATGAGGTCTCCGGCAAGCGACCGGATCGTCTGCCCGGCCCGTACGAAGTCCGCTTCGGGCAGGATCTCTGTTTCGATCGCAGGGGCGAACCCGTATCCTTCCGAGACGGTTCCTATCGCTTCGGCCGCGATCGATGCTTCCTGCGCGTAGGGTTCTTCGGTGACGATAACGACCCGTTCGGGGCGCAACCCCTTCTCGTGCAGGACTGCGTGGTAAGCGTTGACGAGCGCCCATGTCGAGCGTCCGAGAAGTGCTATGTAGGCGTCGCCGGAGGCGGGTGTCACGGGGTCGATCACTGCTTCAAGACTCACCCCGATGCTATATAGGCTTTGTCGGAGCCGCTCTCCCGGGATCGGGGTCTGCAGCCGGTATTCCGGGCCATGTGCTTCATAATTTTTGGATTATTGGCCCTGTACCCGCTTCCCCGGGAACTGCGCCGGGGTTCTTGCCTGATCATGACGGCATTTCACTTCCCGGGCTCCCTGAATACGCCTTTAACGCCGAATAAATCGGAAAATACCTCGAAATATTTGGTAAATATTTTAAGATCGATATCCCTATAGTGGTATAGAAGAGCGCGAAATTACCCGGAGAGATATGACCCATGGAGATACAAAAAGTGCGATTGCGGACACCGGAAGACATCTGGGGGTTGGCCGACCCGGAGCAGCAGAGGAAGACACGCCAGGACGCCATCGATGATGGGGATCTGATAGAGATCACCCGGATGGGGAGGGATCTGGGCATCACGTTCCCCCTCGCGGTCTCGGCACGGGCCGCACAGAGCATGGTTCCGTTCCCGAACATCCCGCAGGAGACCGTTACGGAGAACCTCTGGGACACCCTTCATGCGTTCAGGGACAAAGCCTGCACGACGACCGAGGGGGAGTTCGAGTTTCAGGTCAGCCTCTACCAGAACGGCCTTGTTCCCACACTGACCTTCAAGGCCGCGGTTTCGCCCGGGGACGACGGCGAACCGGTCATCACCATCATGCTGCCGGACGAGGACTGGGAGACGATCGGGTGCGGTCACCGCCACAGCACAGGCGACGCGATGCTCACCGTCGAAGACGTAGCCTCGACCCTGAACTTCACCCCCGGCCGTATCCGTGAGTTCATCCGGGAGGAGCGGATTCCGGCGGTCAAGTGCGGAGGCACCTGGCGGATCAAGCGCTCGGAACTCAACCGGATCATGAACGAAGGGTTCTGATCGGCTGTTTGGGGTTTTATTCGGGCGTCGATGGGTTCATTCGGCAGCAAGGCCGCACACCTGTGGGGGTCCCCGTTATGCCGCAGGTAGCGGTTGGTTGGTCACGGCGCTGCAATGATACAGGGGCCTCAGCCGCCGGGCGGTTATCCGTGGCAGGCTTACGGTCCTTGCTGCACCGCATCCGTGACCCCCGGCCCGGTGCGCCTCACCGGTGCGGTGCGGGCGCTGCCCGGGAACCCCGGGGCCCGGGAAGCTAATATTCGTTCCTGAAACAGGTGATATATAAAGATTTTTTTTATTTTCCCGGCAAGAGAAACAAACATATTTAATTTTTAGACGTATAGTTTTCATTATGTGCATCGAGGCCCGACGAGCATTCCCGGACAGCCAATCCGCCGATCCGGCAGCCGGAATCCGCGATGTAATGATGGTGTTGCCGGTATCTGCGGGCGGGTGCGTGCCCGGACCCGGTGACGACCGTTCGCCGTCTCAGACGTTACGTTACCTGATCTGCGCAATCTTCGGGATCATATGCCTTCTCCTCCTGCCCGGTGCGGGAGTGCCGGGTATGCCGGCGGTTGAGTCCGTATGCCCCATCGTGGCTCTGCCCGGGCTCTTCGGACCGAACGGCTCTTCGCTTATCAGGCACTGGATAAAGAGAGACGCCGAAGAGAGCGATGAAGAGGACGACCCAAAACCCCGGGTTGCCGGTGTGTCCGTCGAGGCACCCCCGGACGGGCATGTCCCGGCCGACAATAGGACGAGCGTCCTTGTGAGGCTTGAGAATGTCCCCGATGCCCTCCAGCGGTTCGATGTTCTCGTTTCGCCGGACGGGACGGCTGCCGCCCCTTCCCCGGCGGAGCCTCCCGTGGACTTCGCCTCCCCGGACGAGATCGATGCTCCCGTCTCGGCGGAGGGAGCAGAGGCTGAAGGAGTCTTCCCTGACTTTTCTCTCCCGGATGAACCGCCGTCGCTTGCTTCCGATGACCTGCCTGCCCCGTATCCCGGCTCCCTCAGCGACGAGGAACTCATGCAGATTCTCGAGTTCGACGACGATGCCTCCTCGCCCGGGATCGCCGAACTCGATCTGCCGGAAGAAGAGCCGGTGCCCGTGACCGCCGGGGGCGATGAACGCCCGGTGGAGTCGCTCATCAACGACCTCGGCAGTGACGATGCCGAGGTTCGCGGGCGTGCCGTCGGGGCCATCGCAGAGCGCGGGGCAGACGCCGTAGAGCCTCTGGTCCGGGCCCTTGCTCTTGCGGACGATCGGCGGCGATGGTGCGTCGCCGAAGCCCTCGCCCTGATCGGTGAGGATTCGATCCCTGCGCTGATTGCTGCGCTCGGGGACAGTACGGCGCAGATCGGGGCGGCAGCCACGCTCGTGCGCATCGGGAGTCCCGCCGTGCCGCCTCTCGTTGCAGCGCTTGCCGGCGATGACGGCGAGGTGCAGTTCGGTGCTCGCTACGCGCTCCGGGAGATCGGCGACGAGGCAATTCCCTCCCTTGTTGAGGCCCTCGATGCGTCCGAGCGGAGCATCCGAAGGTCGGCGGCTTCCGTCCTCCGGGAACTCGGGTGGAAGGCCCCCGACGACGCCGGGGCGATACGCTACCTCGTCGCCGACGAAGCGTGGCTCGATGTCGCGGATTACGGTGAAACTGCGGTCGAACCCCTCATCCGCATCCTGAAGTCCCCCGATAAGGAGGTGTGGTGGAACGCCGCCCGGACTCTCGGGGAGATCGGCGGAGCCGCGGTCGATCCCCTGGTCGGGTTTCTGCATGAAGCGGACGATGAGATCCGCCCGCTGGCGGCCATGGCGCTCACGGAGATCGGTTCTCCTGCGGTCGAACCGCTCATCGGGATGCTCTCCGTCCCCTCCCTCCGCGGAACGGCGGCGGCGGCCCTGGTGAAGATCGGCGAACCGGCGGCGGAGGCGTGTATCCGCGCCCTGGACTCCACGGACGGGGAGGCGGAGGAAACGCTTCGGAACGTTCTCGGTGCGCTCGGCGAGCCGGCGGTGCCGGCCCTGATCCAGTCGCTGACGTCCGGGCAGTCCCGTATCCGGTCCCGGGTAGCCGAAATTCTCGGCAGAATGAACTGGGAACCCTGGAGCGACACCGAGCGGGCCTGGTACCTGATTGCCCGGGAGGAGTGGATGGAACTTGCCCTGATGGGCCGGCCGGCCGTCGAGCCGCTGATCCGGACGCTCAACGGCGACGACGACCGTGTACGCTGCGAGGCTGCGGCGACGCTCGGCGAGATCGGCGATCCGGCGGCGCTAGGCCCGCTCGTGGATGCCCTCGCCGACGAGGCCGTCGCTCCGGTGGCGGCGGATGCCCTCGTTGCCATCGGAGAACCGGCCGTGGCGCCCGTTCTCGAGGTGCTCGAAGATGGGGCCGGGGCCGCCCGGGAGAACGCCGTCGAGGTTCTGGGCAGGCTCGGGACGCCCGAAGCGGTCCCGGCCATCGTCGAACTCGTCAGGACCGGCGAGGATCGCCTTCACCGGAAGGCCGTCGACGCCCTGATCGGCATCGGTGCGCCCGCGGTAGACGCTCTCATCCCCCTTCTCGGTGAGGAGGGCGACGGGCAGGCGGGGGCGACGGCCGCTCTCACCGGGATCGGCGATCCGGCACTCGAACCGCTTACCGGCGCACTCGGCGGCGAGAACTCGTCGATCCGGATGGGAGCCGCAAGAGTCCTCGAGAACCTCGAGTGGGCTCCCGAAGGGGGGACGGAGCAGGAGATCGTCTACCTGATCGCGCTGCAGCGATGGCCGGAGGTCGTGAGTCTCGGTGCTCCCGCCGTCGATCTCCTGACGGCGCGGCTCGGCGACCCCGACGAGGCGGTGCAGGCCGGAGTGATGGAGGCGCTGGCCGGCATCGGCGCTCCTGCGGTCCCCTCCCTGATCCGTCTGCTCGGCAGAAAGGAGCTCCGCGAACCGGCGGAAGAGACGCTTGTCGCGATCGGGGAACCGGCGGTGGAACCGCTGATCGAGGCCCTGGACAAGACCCGGCTCCGCAAGACGGCCGCCGGCGTGCTGGT
Source organism: Methanoculleus sp. MH98A (assembly GCF_000691865.1). Taxonomy (GTDB): domain Archaea; phylum Halobacteriota; class Methanomicrobia; order Methanomicrobiales; family Methanoculleaceae; genus Methanoculleus. The sequence continues at coordinate 23,988 of NZ_JMIO01000033.1, forward strand.
CAGGATCGGGAGACCTGCAGCCGGCGCGCTCGTCCCGGTTCTCGGGCATCCCGAGATCGGGCAGACGGCAGCCGGGATATTCGAGGCGATGGGGGAGGCGTCCTTCGATGCGCTGGTCGAGGCGCTCGGGAACGACGATGCCTGATCCGGCAGCGGGCGGGAGATGTGCTCGCCGGTCTCGGGGAAGCGGCTGCGGCACCGCTCATCGGGGCGCTGGGGCATCCCGACGATACCCTCAGGCTCGGGGCGATCGATGCCCTCACCCGATTCGGGGACCCGGTCGTCGATCTGCTTACGCAGGCTCTCAACGATGAACGCTACCTGGTCCGGCTGGGCGCGGCTGAGGTCCTCGGCAGAGCCGGATGGGAGCCGCGGACCGAAAGCGAGACCGTCTGGTACCTGATCGCGAAGGAACAGTGGGCTTCCGTCGCCGGGATCGGGCCCGGTGCGGTCGAGCCGCTGATCCGGACGCTCAACGACCCCGACAGCGCCGTCCAGGTGGGTGCGGCACGCGCGCTCGGGATGATCGGGGGGCCTGCGGTCGCGAGGCTGATCTACGAGCTCCGCACGGAGCAGGACGGCACGCAGAGAAAGGCGGTCGAAGCGCTCAAGATGATCGGCGAACCGGCGGTCATCCCGCTCATCGACGCACTCCAGGACCGCGACTGGCAGATCCGCCTGGGTGCGGCGCGGGCTCTCGTTGGTATCGGCGATCCGGCCGTCGAACCGCTGGTCCGGGCGCTCCGCGCCGCTCCCCCGGCAATCAGGATGGGATCGGCCGCGACGCTCGGCAAGATCGGGAACCCGGCAGCCATCGAACCGCTGACCGATGCGCTCCTGCAGGACGACTGGCGCCTGGGGCGCGTCGTGGTGCGGGCGCTCGGCATGATGGGCGAGCCGGCGGTCAGGCCGCTCCTGCGCGTCCTCAGGGACGGGAACGACGCGTCCCGGAAGAGCGCGGTGGCGGCGCTCGTCCTGATCGGCGAGCCTGCGTGCCGCCTGCTCCCCGGTGTGCTCACCGACGAGCATTTCCGCGTCCGTGCCGGGGCCGCGGACGCTCTCGACCGCCTGGAATGGTCGCCCGCGACGGGAGAAGAGGCGGTCGTCTACCTGATCGCAAAGGAGCGATGGGGCGATCTCGCCCGGGCAGGACCGGCCGCGGTCGAACCGCTGCTTGCGGTGCTCGACGACCGCGACGACAGCATCCGGCGGCGGGCGGCGAAGGTCCTCGGGGAGATCGGCGACCCGCGTGCGGTTCCGGCGCTCATGAACCTCCTCCACGACGACTACTACAGCGTCCGGCGGGAGGCCGCGGCGGCAATCGTCGCCATAGGAGCCCCGGCGATGGAGCCGGTCGTAGCCGCACTCGGCGACCCGGACGGCGATGTCCGGAAACGTGCGGCGGACGTGCTCGCCGAGATCGGGGATGCACGGGCGATTGCGTCCCTCGAGGGCATCTTCGACGACGAGGACTGGTATGCCCGGAAAGCCGCCGAGAACGCGGTGGAGAGGATCCGGGCACGGACTGGAAATGAGACCGGCGACCTGTAGGTCGGCCCGGACTCTTTTCCTGTCGTTTACGGGTTTTTAGCGGGTTGGTTGCGAAAGATGCCGCTTCCTCATATCCGGTGTCGCGCTATTTCGCAACCATTATCTCTCCGGTTATGTGATCCTCCTATGATCCACCGTGAAACCCAACAGAGCCTTAATTGTCGCGATAACTCTGTCTATCACAATTTTTGCTGTCATTTCTGCAGGCTGCAGCGCGACCGGCGAGCAATCGCCGGAATCATCTACCCCCACTGCGGTTGCGGCACCTGCCGCCGAATGCCCGGCGCTCGTGTTTACGGACCGGGAGTTTGCTTTCGAGTTCCAGCGGACACTCGGCGCCTCGTATTCGGGCGAGGCCGATATCGGTGAGTGCCTGGCCACTGCGTCCCGGATCAAAGAAGGGGACTTCGAGAGCTGGTACTGCGAATGGAAAAAGACCGCGGACAACTTCAGGGCAGCGGGTGACGAGAGTCTCGCCGCCGGGCACAGGGTCACCGCAATGGAGGCGTACTACCGGGCCGCGACGTATTACCGCACGGCCGAGTTCTTCCTGCACGGCAACGGCACCGATCCCCGCATCGTGGAGACCTGAGGGAAGAGTCGGGAAACGTTTCGCGATGCGCTCGCACTCGACGTCGTCCCGTACGAGATCGTCGCCGTTCCGTACGAGAATACCACGCTGCCGGGTTACTTCTATGCGGTCGACGACTCCGGCAAACCCCGGCCGCTGCTCATCGTCCAGACCGGTTTTGACGGCTGCCAGGAGGAACTCCATCCGTACGCGATGGAAGGGATCAAACGCGGGTACAACGTCCTGACGTTCGAGGGGCCGGGCCAGGGCGAAGTGATACGGGTCCGGCATATCCCGTTCCGCCACGACTGGGAGAACGTGATCGGGCCCGTCGTGGACTACGCGGTGAGCCGGCCCGACGTCGACGAGGACCGGATTGCGCTCTGGGGGATCTCGCTCGGGGGCTACCTCGCCCCCCGCGGTGCCGCATACGAGCCCCGGATCACGGCGCTGATCGCGGACGGCGGCACCTACGATGTCGGACTGAATCTCCTCGCGAACCTGGAGGCCGGCGGGGGAGCGAACCTGACGGAAGTCGAGCTGCGGGAGTGGTTGCAGACGGATCCGGTCGAGTTCAACGATGCCATCCGCGATGCCATGGCCCATGATACCGGCACCCGATGGCTAAACGAGAACGGGATGTTCGTCTTCAACGCCGGTTCGCCGGCACGGTTCTGGGCGAAATGGATGGACTTTTCACTCGTCGGGGTTGCCGAAGAGATACGCTGCCCCACGCTGGTTTGTGCCGGTGCGGTCGACCACTTCGACCCCGACGGGGCGCAGGCAACGGCACTCTACGACCACCTCACCTGCGAGCGGGAACTGATGGTCTTCTCCGACGACTATGGTGCCGGGTCGCACTGCCAGCTTCGGGCGTTCGCGCAATCGTTTGGTGCCAAGTTCGACTGGCTTGACGATAAGATGGGGATGACGGATTTCCGTCCCGGAGAAGAATAGGGGTATCGGCCCTCTTTTTTTGAGTCTTACTTACCGGCGAACACGGTATCCGGCTGCCGTAAGACAACGGATGACGGCGTCATCCCATTCCGTGCCGGAGAGCCCGTTCAATGTCGGCTGCACCTCCTCCCAGAGCCGGCCGAGTTCGTCGGTGTCCGGGAGGAACGTTGTTTGGTACATCACGCGCCCGGCTCTTCTGCCCTGTGGATCGAGGATGAGAAGACGCCAGCAGCAGTAATCGCGGCAGATCTCGGGACGTGTCAGGTGGACGGTGCACCATGCCTTTCCCTTCTTCCCGTCGAATGCGACGTTCCCATGGGACGGAGCAGGAGAATCCCGGGGGGTTTCGAACCTCAGGAAGGGGCATGCGTCCGGCAGTTCCGCGATGCTGCTCGCATCCTCGAAGAGGGCGATCTTGTCCGGGTCGACCCGCACCTCCTTCACGTCCCCGCTGTAGGCGTTATACACGACAAAGGTGTAGTTGCCGCGCTCTTCGATGACCGTGTGGACGTTTCCCATGTTGCTGCAGCAGCTGCCGCACTGGCAGCACCTACATGCCATGGCGGGCGTCTCCCCGAACACCGGGCGGTTGGTGTACGAACATGCTCGTTATTCGATATTACGCATCGCAACGATGAAATACCTGCCGGAAACCCGCCCGGCCCACGTCTGCAGCCGGACCGTTCCGGATCTGGGGGAGCAACCCGGGCGCTGGCAGGTTGCCTGGTTCTTGGAAAGAAGAAAAATTCTTCCTGGAAGGACCCATAGCCTGGCGTCCTTGACTATCTGGACTGCCCTGGCACTGAACCCCTCCTCGATCCGGTTCGAAGGAGTCGAAACTGGCCCCTGGCTCACGGTTTGTGAGTATTGAGCAATATACAATCAGATTCTCGAACCGAAGACTGCGCTGCACCAGGAAAGATGCAGCAAACGGGAGCCGTTTCTGCGAAACAGGGGTTAGATCTTATTAATTCGTGAAAATCGAACCCTGCATGACCGGCAGGTCTTTCCGTTACAGTTATTATAGCCTGAGTAAATTCACTTGCATACTTTAAACCGGAGTTTCTTTTTCTAATGTCCCTATCCCCAGGTACCACGGAGAAGCGAACCAGTCTCACCAACCGCGACGAGAAGCAGGGCAACGCCGCCGAAGTCGAACGGCTCATCCGCGAGCGGACTGCAGAGCTCCGGGAAGAGAATGACGCGCTTCGGCGTGAAAACGCAGAACTCCGCCAGATCGAGATGATCTACGCCTCGGCGCCGGTTGGTCTGTGTCTGCTCGGCACGGATACCCGGTACCTGCATGTCAATCAACGGTTCGCGGAGATGGACGGGTTCTCCGTCGAGGAGCACATCGGCAAGAGAGTCCGCGAGCTGGTGCCGGACCTTGCGGATGCGGCTGAAGAGCTCGCCCGGGCGGTTGTCGCGACGGGGAAACCCGCGCTTGATATTGAGATACGGGGGGAAACACCGGCACAACCCGGGGAGCAGAGGCACTGGAACGAGTCCTGGCGGCCGGTAACCGATAATCAGGGACGCGTCATCGCGATCAGCATCGCCGCCGAGGACATCACCGAGCGGAAGCGGGCCGAGGAAGCCCTCCGGGAAAGTGAGGAACGGTTCACAGCGTTCATGGACAACAGCCCCGCAGTTGCATTCATGAAGGACGAACAGGGGCGCTACATATACTTGAACAAATTCGACGAGAGTCATTTTAATCGTCGACAGGGAGACTTGCGCGGTAAGACGGACTTTGAGTTATGGCCTTTGTATGTCGCCGAACAACTCTGGAAGAACGATCAAACCGTCCTCAAGGCAGGCAGTGCTATTGAAGTCGTGGAAGAGATGCCCAACCCGAAAGGAGGCATTACCTATTGGTGGACTTGCAAGTTTCCCTTCAAGGACGCGTCCGCGAAGAGGTATGTTGGAGGTATCGGAATCGATATCACCGACTGGAAACAGGCTGAAGCGGCCTTGCAGGAGAGCGAGGAGAAGTACCGGAACCTCGTGGAACTTGCGCCGGAACCGATCGTGGTGCACCGCCGGGGTGACGTTGTCTACGCCAATCCTTCCTGTGTCGCTTTTTTCGGGGCAGAAAAGCGGGAGGATCTCGTCGGCAAACCGGTCCTCCAGTTTGTCCACCCGGACGACCACGAAGTATTCAGGAAACGTAACCGCGAGATGACGGAGAAGGGTACGACCGTGCCCCTGCGCTCAGAGAGGTTTGTGAACCTCGACGGTCAGGTAGTCGATGTTGAGGTTGTTGCTACCCCCATCATGTATGAAAACCTGCCTTCGGTGATGGTCCTCTTCCGGGACATCACCGAGCGGAAGCGGGCCGAGGAAGCGTTTCAGCGATACGCCAAGAATCTGGGCCTGCTCCACCGCGATCTGGAGATCTCGAACCGGGAGGCGAACCTCTACCTGGACATCCTTACCCACGACATCGGCAATACCGAGAACGTCTCGAACCTTTATGCCGACCTGCTCATCGAGTCCCTTGACGGAGAGGCAGCCGGATACGCGAAAAAACTGCAGCGCAGCGTCCAGAAGAGCATAGAGATCCTGGGCACCGTCTCTACCATCCGCCGGATCCATCGGACAAAGACCGAGCTCAAACCAACGGACCTTGATGCCGCAGTCCGGGGGGTGATGAGCGATTATCCCACCAGTATCTTCCTCTATAACGGGGCAAACTACCAGGTTCAGGCGGACGACCTTCTCCCTGTGGTCTTCGACAACCTTATCGGCAATGCAATCAAGTTCGGCGGTGCTGACGTCGAGATCGCCATCCGGATTGAAGAAGATGATGGGTTCGTCCGGGTGTCAGTCGAGGATACCGGCCCCGGTATCCCGGACGATGATAAAAATGAGATCTTCCACTGCTACGAAATGAAGAAACGGGGCGTCGGCAAGGGACTTGGACTCTATCTGGTGAAGATCCTGGTCGAGCGATACGGCGGGACGATCTGGGCCGAGGACCGGGTGCCGGGCCGCCCGGATGAAGGCGCGGCGTTCAAGTTCACACTGAAACCCGTTGAGCAGGCTAGCGCCAACGGTTGGTGCCGGCACTGACATCCGCACCCCAAGAAACATCAGAGCGATTCTAACCTGATCTTCGGCTCCCACATTTTTGCCTGTTATCTAGGATCCGGAATCCGCATGCGGAGTCATAGGTGTCTTGAAAAAGTGCAACCGATGACCTACGATTGACAGACCGATTAAACGATTCCAGATGGTCTCGCGCCACCGTCTCCTCCACCCGCCGAAGGAGGGCCGGATCGGGATTGGTGCGGCTTTGCAGGACGTCCGCTTGAGACGTGGTCCCGAGCACGGTCGCCGGCGCCTTCGCCGTGATCTCCTCAGACCCGGTGCGGTTCTCGAGCATCGAGAGGATCCGCTTCCGGGAGGACCCGTCCGTCTTGTGCGCCGGGGGATCTCGATCCGGCAGGAACGGCTAGAATAATCGGAGAACTTGAAAACGGAGAGAATATGGCCCAACTAAATGCGAGGGGTGAGATTCGAACTCACGAACTCCTACGAGACCAGGCCCTCAACCTGGCGCCTTTGACCTGGCTTGGCAACCCTCGCCTGTTCTTCTCTATACAATGCGCTGCAACCAGAAATATCTTGCTCTGCCGGAACCCGGGCTTTCGCGGGCGCGGGACGGGGAGCCGTTTCCCGGGCGGATCCCTCCTGCTATACCTGTACCCCAGCGCATCGGAACCGCCTTCGATGTGTATTTATGCGCCCGGATCCAACGATCCCGCATGTGGGCTGACATCTCACGGGAGTTTGCCGATTCTCCGTCCCAGGGCAGGGTAGTCCGGTTTCTGCTGGAGAACGGGTTCGGCATCAACGAAGAGGGGCGCATCGTCTGCAACGGGATCGAGATCCCCGCGACGCACATCGGCAGGGCGATCGAGACCGACCGGAGAGTCGTCGACGCCACCGCCCGCCGCATCCTCGAGAATCCCGAACTCCGGGAGGTCTTTCTCCGGATGCGGGCCGCGCCCGACCTCACCCGGGTCGCCGAGGCCCTCGGCCTCTCGGTCATCACGCTCTACCCCAAGGACGCGCACCAGAAAGGGATCGTCGGCGCGGCGGTGGAAGTCCTCGTCGAGCACAACCTCTCTATCCGCCAGATCTTCGTCACCGACCCCTACCTCGCGGAGGAGCCCAGACTCGTGATGATCGTCGACGAACCGCGGATCCCGGCATCGGTCTACGAAGATATGCGGGCTCTTCCGCAGGTAAAACGGCTGGTCATCTGAAAAGTTCCATCTCCTGCGCGAGCCTGCGGATCCGCTCCCTCTGCCTCCGCGGAAGGGCGATTGCGTGCTGCAGCCGTTCTTCGAGCGCGATGACGCGGGTTCCCTTCACCAGGTTGTCCGCGTGAGCGACGATCTTCTCTTCGAGCGTGCGGGGCATGCAGTCGCGCGGGACGAGACCCAGCAGCGAAGACTCGTCGGCCGTCAGCCCGGCCCCGATGTGCCGTTCGACGATGGCGGCGACTTCCTCATCAAGACCGAACGACCGGCATATCTCGCCGCCCGCCCCGGCGTGGCGGAGGTCGTGTGTCACTCCCCGGCCGATGTCGTGGAGGAGGGCGCCGGTCTCGACCAGGTCGCGGTTTACAAGGGGATCGGACGCGTAAGCGAGCGCAAGGTCGCGCACCGCCCGGCAGTGTGCGATGACCCCCTCGGAACATCCCGCCCGCCTGAGAAGACTGATGCAGTCCTCTTCACGCACTCCCGAGGCTCTCCTTGATCCTGTCGATTCTCTTCCTGAGAGCGACGGCGAGGAGTTCGTTGTCGAAGTGTTCGAGCATCTCCTCGCAGTTCGGACACTCAAAGTTCCAGTTCGCCGCGTCCGTGAAGGTGTAGATGACGCTGCAGTTCCTGCACATGTAGAAGTCGTTCTTCTCCTCGTAGGCGAGCCGGGCGTCGAGGTGCTCGAGCGCGTCCCGGACCTGCTCTTCGAGCACGTCGTGGATACGGTCGAGGCGGAGGTGCCAGAGGTAGGTGAGCCAGCCGGTCTCGGTGTTCTTCAGCCGCCGGTACTCGGCGAGGCGCCGCTCGTAGAGCGTGTAGAGGGTGTGGCGGACGGTGTTGAGGTTGACCCCGGTCATCTCGGCAAGTTCCTCGTCACTGTGCTCTCCTCCTTCGGGGAACCGCCTGAGAAGTTCGATTCCCTCCTCCCCGATCATGCGCAGGATATAGGCGTTGATTGCCGGATCATCCAACAGTTCAGTGACGGATACCATGGTCAAATCTCTCCTGTAATTGGATAAACGTATAAGAGTATATATACCGCATCGATGTCTACCATACTCTGTTCTTAATCTTTAATTCACTTTTCCCGTCCTGGGGGGGCGGACTCATTGGCCGATCAGTCTTCGGGCGGCCGCGGTGTTCCTCTCGAGGTCGGCGTACGCCTCCTCTTCCGTCTCGCCGCAGCCGTAGACGCTCACGACGGCGTGCCCCTCCTCGAACCCGGTTCCGGGCCAGGGGATATCGGCGACGCGTGGCGCAAGGCCCGAGAGGTCGGCATCGAGGCGCATATCCCGCTCGGCAAAGAGGATCCGCCTGACCGCGACCTGCCGCGGCGCGGGCACCGCCGCCGGTATCACCCCGCGGCAGGCGTTCATGTGCATGGCAAAGACGCTCTTTTTGGTCGCCATCTCGACGGTATCCAGGGTGGCCTGGAACCGGGGATTGATCTCGATCGCCCAAGGTTTCTCCCCTGTCACAAAATCGATCCCGATTGAGCCCACGCACCCGCTTGCGGCGGCAATCCGCTCCGCCGCCGCGATCATCTCCCCGGCAAGGGGATGGGAGAACGGGGTGACCGATCCGGCAAACCCGTGCGCGGATTCCCCCCCGCCACGGAGGATCTGCCGGTTGACCGCGATCGCCCGCGCCCGCCGGCCGTCCGCGACGCAGGAGACGCTTGAGGGGATCCCGTCGACGAGGGCCTGCGCGATATAGGGCACGTCCGGCCAGGCATCCTCCCACCGGCGGAGTTCTTCCTCCGCTCTCACGACCGCGTTCCTCCATCCCCCCGCGCCGCGCCGCGGCTTGATCATCGCCGGGTAACAGTCGTCCCGGGCGAGGGGGGGAACCGGCACGTCCAGCCCCTCGAAGAACCGCTGGATCTCCAGTTTGTCGAGGAACCGCTCCACCTTCGCGGGCGGCGTGCCGCAGAGCGGGATCGTCGTCCCGACGGCCTCCGCGCCCGAGGCGACGACCAGCGCGTCGACCGGATGGCGGGCGGCGAGTTCAGTGATCTTCTCCGGGAGTTCGTCGAGTTCGTCGAACGAGATACAGTCCTCCGTGTACCAGCCGAGATCCTGGTCGCAGAAGTGGTCGACGGCGTAGACCGTGTAACCGGCCCGGCGGGCCGACTGCGCCACATGCCGCGTGGCGAACCCCGCAACCAGAACCCGGCCCTTCACCGCTCCACCGTCTTCTTTCCGATCTTCGTCGGTTCGATCCGGATCTTTGCGTCCGGGTACTCCCGGTTGAGCTCCTTCCCCTCGAAGAGGTGGTCGAGGAAGAGAGCGAGGCTCGATATCTCGGAGTGGGGCTGGGTGGTCACCGAGACGTTGTAGTCGGCGAGCCCGTAGATGTCGCCCGGCACCTTCTCCGCCCCCACCACGACGAGCACCCGCTCCTCTGTGCGGATCTCGTCGATGACGTCGGTCATCCGGAGCCCGTACATCGTGAGGTGGGCGACCTTGCCGCCGGCGGCCTTCCAGTCCTGGATGCACCGGCGCCACTTCACGTCGTTCTCGATGAAGAAGTCTCCTCCCCACCGGTCTGCCACGTCCGTTATGCTCGAAGCGACACCGGGGTCGTCTGCGGCGAGGTACATCCCCCGGGCACCGAGCGCCCGCGCCGCGAGCCCGACGTGGGTCGTCACCCGCTGGTCGCGTTCGGGCCGGTGGCCTATCCGGAGCACGGCTACTTCGGGCATGCCGCTCACTCCTCTCTCCTCGTCGCCCGGATGACGCCGTTTTCGATGACGAACGGCAGGTCTTCTCTGGTATGGCGGCACTGGCACTCGATCAGCGACTCCTGGATGGAGAGAAGGCGCACCGTCTTCCCCGACCGTCTGATGAGAAGATGATGTTCAAGACGCTCGAGCGATGCCGTCACCGCACCGGGTTCGAATCCGGTGGCTGCTACCAGGTCTTCGACCGTAATGCCTTCGGTTTCGGGAATCCGGTGATATACGGCCCAGTCCAGATCTTCCTCACGCACACCTATTCTTTTTTCCGGGGAGACCGATATAGTTATTCATGCACCGTTCCGGCTCCGTTAGCCGCTATCGGCGCGGTTTTTTTGCCGGTGCGCGATGAAGGTGCAGGTGGGAACCGGGTATGACCGACTATGTGGAACTGGCGGAACTTGCCGACAGCCTCTTTGAGGCAAGCGACGACGACGACGAGCTTCTCGCGAAGATACTGGATACGCTTGACGAAGAGACCCGGAGAGCGCTTCTCTCCTCCGACCTCCTCAACGCGTACCAGGTCTTTTACTACTACTTCCGGGAGACGCCGGACGAGTTGACGATGGAGCGGTTGCAGCTCCACGCGGCGTCCGACCTCGCACGAGGGCTCGTCATCGACGAGGTCGACCTCTACGAGGTGATCTTTTCGATGGAAGACGGGGAGCCGGTCGTCATCCTCACCGACGGGGAGAATACGCTCGCACGGTTCAGCGGCCCGGAGGCATACGCGAAGATTGCCCTCTACATGGAGGAATGCCTCTAGCCCCAGTACTTCGCTAATTTCGGCATCTGCAATTGACTCATGCAGCCTCGCATAGCGACCTAACCCGGGATCGGCAGCACCCGGGCACCGGACTTCGCGCTCTTCGCGCGAGGCCATATTACTGTCTTCGCCCATTAACTCACGCGAAGCCGCGAAGAACGCGAAGGGAGGTCGATGGGTTGACCTCTTGAAGATGACCTCAACCGTTTTAGCGAAGTACTGAGCCCGGCAACTTGCCGGCTGTGATCAGCCGCTCGTCCACTTTTGCCCGCACGATCGGCGGAAGATCCCCCCACCGGACGACCGCGTCGCCGATGACGGCGAGCACGCCCGAAACACCGGTTCCCGTGAGGGCGTCGAGAACCGAGGTGTCGTCCCCCGTGATACGGTTGCAGATCGCCGTCGCCCATGCGTCCGCGGCGGCGACGTCGGGGGCAAAGACCGTCACGGCGTCGGCGGTGCCGAAACTGATCGACGGGCCTACCGTCGCCGACGAGGTGCAGATGCCGAGGGTCTCATTCTGCGGCGGGAGCAGGAACGCGAACCGTCCGCTCAGGGGTGATGCTCCCGCATAGATGCCGATCTTCACCTCGCGGTCGCTCACGAGAGCGATATCCCCGCCGTTGTCGACGAGGCCGAACGCCGCGCCGGCCCCGACCATCGCCTCCACCCCGGCCCGGGCTATGGCGCCCGCCACCGCCGCCATCGGCCCGACCCCGGCCTCCGCGGCTGCTCGGGCCATGCTCGCCGGGACGTTTGCAGGGTTCTTCGGGGTATACGGCTCGAGCGTTGCCGAAAAATAGGGATCTTGGGCAATCTGCCGCTCGACTTCCTGCCGGGCGGCCAGCATGCCGGATTTCGCCGCCTCGATATGCCCACGATCGTCCGCGAGGATCGTCGTGATCGTCTGCCGGAACTCAAAGTGCTCCCGGATCATCCCTGTTGCGAGAGGGCGCCGTGCGGGCACGCCCGGATGCACTTGCCGCAGAGTACGCAGCGTTCGGAATTCACCCGGAGCCGCCAGTCTTCGTCGAATGAGAAGACCTCCTGGGGACAGACGCTGATGCATGCCCCGCAGTCGACGCACTCCTCCTCGTCGCGGACGACGGCGTTCTCCATCACGCGGACGGTGACCGCCATCTCCTCAAGGCGCCGCCGGACCAGGTCGGCGTCCTTATCCGGGACGTCGATCAGCATCTCGCCGGCCATCGAGTCGATGTTGGCCTTCTCGACGTTGATGAGGACGCCGGTTTCCTTCACCACCCGGGCGATCACCGGTTCTCTTCCCGGATCGGTTTTCCCTTTCCGGGAGAACGCCAGCAGGAGTTTCATCGCCGCCGCCTCCCGCCGAAGAGTTTCCCGAGGTCGATCGCCGAGAGGATCCCGACCACCCGGTTCGTCGCGTCAACCACGGGAAGGGCGCTGATGTTGTTTTGCTCCAGTTTCCTGGCGGCGATATCCACCGGCTCGTCGGGCGTCGTCTTGATCACCTTCCGGGTCATGATGTCCTTCACCTGCTGCAGTTTCCCGTCCGTCACCACCGCCTTCGAGACGTCGTAGGTGGTGATGATCCCGACCAGTGCGCCGCTGCCGTCGAGGACCGGCAGGTGGTTCGTCTCGTCTTTGAGGAGCCGCTTTGCCGCCACCCGGATCTCCTCGTCTTCCGTGATGCTGATCACCTGCCGGTTCATGATGTCGCGGACGCGGGGAGTGACGGCGGTCTCCCGCATCGGCCTCGCACGCTTTGCCGGGTCGATCCGGCGGGTGGGGAGCGCAAGTTCCATCTTCCCCCTCTCGATCCAGTCCTTGAGTTCCGTCGCGACCGCCCGGGCCCGGCGGTAGCTGGAGAGCGACGACGTCCGGACGGTCTCGCCGCCGATCTCGACCGATCCGCTCTTGAGGTCGGCGTAACTGACCTTCGCAAGCGACGGCCGGTCACGCCGCGGCGTGCCGAAATCGATGATGTCGGTCAGGATATCCTCGTCCCGCACCGCGGTGCTCCGGACGATCCCGGTATCGAGGACCGGTATCGGGATGCCGACGCCGACGTACATCGTCACGCCGTAGCCGTTCATCACCGCGGCGCGCAGGAACTCCTGGCGCATTTGCTTCATGTCCCCGGACACCATCAGGTTCCCGAATCCGCCCCCGGCGGAGTGCTGGGTGCCTTCTCCGACGATCATGCCCTCTCCCCCGGCAAGGAAGATCGGGACGCCGCTCCCGATGACCCGGAAGCCGGGGTCGTTAGCGAGCGGCGAGAGGGTTCCTGCGCCGGAGTAGGAGACGTTGCCGCACCGCGGGAGGAGCGTCCCCATGTAGGTGCTGAGCGTCCGGTCGGTGGCGTTCGAGGCTGCGTTGTAGCGCTGGAAGGCGTTTCTCGGGTTGACCATGACCGCCTGGTTCATGTCCTCGAGCAGCAGCTCTGTGGTGATGCTCCGGCGCGGGTAGCAGTCGGTCCCGCGGGAGGTCGCCCGCAGTTCGACGGTGCCCCCCGCGACGAGTTCCTCGAGGACGTGGGCGCCGCCGTAGAGGCTGTCTTTGGATTCTGCCTCCTGGGTTGCGCCCAGGTAGGCGTCGACCGCCGCGATTCCTGCGTATGCTTCCACGTCGTTGAGCCAGACGCGCTCCATCCGGATGGGGGGGTCGGCGTGCCCGAAGTTGAAGAAGGCACCGGTAGAGCACATTGCCCCGAACGTCCCGGTCGTGACGACGTCGACCTCCGCCAGTGCCCCTTCCTCGCCCAGTTCGTCGACGATACCCGGCATCTCTTCGGCGGTAACCACTCGTGCGGTACCGTCGCGTATCCGGGCATTGATGAGGTCGAGGGACTTTTCCATGAACGTATATTCATTTTGGAATATTTATAGGTGTTGATTATTACTTTAGGTAATATTTTGTCGGGATAATGAACCCTGCCGGCAACGATCCGTCGGGGAGATTCGCGACTCTCGAAAAAAAGTGGGTTTTTTGTGTTTCAGTCCCGCCTGCGCAGCGCAACGAGGAGCCCGAGGACGCCGAGCGCGCCTATCGCGGCAAAGGGCGCCACGCCCGCGTGGGGAGCCTGGGTCGGCACGGGCGAGAGCGAGGCCGAGGCCGAGGCGGTGCTTCCGGCACCGACCTGGACGCTGGTCGACCAGTCGCCGTAGCCGCCGAGCGCCACCCTGACCGCATGGGTGCCGGTGGCAACGCCGTCGACGGTCAGCGGGGTGATACCCTTATAGGCGTTGTCGATGTAGACCTCGGCCCCCGACGGGGAGGAGGTGACCGAGATCGAGCCCGTCGAGGTCGGCTGGCCGGGCTGGAGCGTCGCGGTGACATGGCTCGTGGTCGCTCCGCTGACGACGACTCCCGTCGTGTAGTCCTGGTAGCCGGAGAGAGCAACCCTCACCGTGTGAGAGCCGACCGGGACGTTCGAGACCGTGTACACTCCTGCCGTGGGGGTCTTACCCTGGTACTTGTCGTCGAGGAAGACGTCCGCGCCTGCCGGGTAGGAGACCACGTCGATGGCGCCGGTGGTCTCGGAGGGAACGGACGTCAGGTAGGCGTTGACGTAGCTGGTCACGCCGGGGCTCACGGTCACGCTCGACTTCCAGTCGTAGTAGCCGGAGAGATCAAGCTCGATGTTGTGTTTCTTTGCCGAGACGCTCGTGAGCGTCAGGGGCGTCCGGCCCTTGTAGGTTCCGTCCATGTAGACGTAGGCACCGGACGGGCTGGAGGCGACCTTGATCGCGCCGTACTGCTCGATCGGTGTCAGGGTGAACTGGATGTTCGACTGCTGCCCCGCTTTAACCGTGACGGTGCTGTGGTCGGACTGGTAGCCTGACCGTTCGGCGTCAAGGGAGTAGGTGCCGGGGACGAGGTTCTTGATCGTGAGCGGTGCAGTGCCCTGGTAGTTCCCGTTCAGATAGATTGCCACACCCGAGGGACTCGACGTGACGTGGATCGAACCGGCGGTCTCGACCGGCTGCAGCGTCGCGTAGACGTCTACGGTCTGGCCCGCTGCGGGGCCCGAGGGCAGGCTGCCGGAGTAGGACTGATAGCCGCTCTTCTCGACACGGTAGGAGTTGTAGGGCGCCCCGGTGGTGTAGACCGGGACGTCGAGCGCCCCGCCGTAGGTGGTACCCTGGTACTGGCCGTCGAAGTAGACGTCGGCACCGTCGACGTTGCAGTGAACGCGATACCATCCTTCATCTCCTCCCAGTGCAGATACGGCGGTGATGCCGGTGCAGAGAACGAGGAGCGTCATTCCAATGATAAGAGGTTTGAGCATGTTCTGTCTCCGAAAGACGATGATCGTGTCTCGGTTTTTTCAGAGATAATTATTTCTATTTGATCTATTCCATACCCTCCGTCTTTATATGATAATGATTCATTTGCTCCCGAATTATGTATGAAACTCCCCGGGAAATGAAAATTTATTCGACGGTTTCCGGGGTGCGGGGCGGCGTCCTCGTTCACCCTTTTATCCCGTGAGATCCATACGGAGTACTGTATGGATATCGAGAGGTTCATCGCCGCACTGGAGCAGGTCGCTCCGCCCGAACTGGCCGAGGAGTACGATGCAGGGAGGATCGGCCTCGTCGTCGAGGGAAGAGAAGAGATCGGAACCGTCTGCTGTGCGCTCGATGCCACGCAGAAGGTGGTGGATGCCGCCGCCCGTGCCGGCGCGGATATGCTGGTCGTCCACCATACCCCCCTCTGGAGCCCGGTCACGACGGTCCGGGGGCCGACGTCGCGCCTGCTCCGGACGCTCCTTGCCGCCGACATGAACCTCTACGTCATGCACACGAACTTCGACCATGCCGAGGGCGGCGTCAACGACGTCCTCGCGGCCCGGCTCGGTTTCACCGGAGTGGAGCGGATGGCCGCCGGCCTCGTCGGCGACTGCTCCCTCGACGCGGAAGAGATCGCCCGCCGGCTCCCGGGCGGAGGGATCCGGGTCTACGGCGAGGTCGGGACGATCCGGCGCCTCGCCGTCGTGGGGGGAAGCGGGTTCGATCCCGACCTGATCCGTGAGGCCGCCGGTCTCGGGGCGGAAGCGTTCCTCTCGGCGGAACTCAAGCACAGCGTGGCCCGTGCGTCGTCCATTCCCTGCCTTGAGGCCACTCACTACGCGCTCGAGGCCCCGGCCATGGAGGCTCTCGCGTCCCGCATGGGGTGGCATTATATCCCAGATCCGCCACACGTAGTGGTAGTTCCATGAGGGGTATCTGGCAGAAGATGGAGCGCGACCGGGTGCTGACGCCGGAGTTCCGCGCCTGCATCGAGCGCGTCTACGGCGAGCGAGGGAAAAAAGCGCTCGAAGCCGTCGATGCAGGGCAGGTGAAGCGGTATCTCGACTTCTTCGTCGTGGTGGGCCGGAGCAGCGAGTATATCGTCGAAGGAGACTTCTGCACCTGCAGCGACTTTCTCTTCCGGGGGCGCGAATGCTGGCACATCCTTGCGGTGCGCATCGCCGAGCGGACAGGGTTATATGAATCCTACGATCTCTGGTATCAGGACACCTGGAAAACTTAAACAATCCGCACAAACAACTATATCGGTCACAATCATACCAGATTATGCTGCGTGATTTTCAATGCTCGAGGAAGAATATACGCTCGATTATTTCAGGTCAGAGGGGTTTGAGCGGAAGGTCTGCAAGAGTTGCGGAGCGGCCTTCTGGACCCGGGACCCCGAACAGGAGTTCTGCGGCGACGCCCCGTGCGTGACGTATAACTTCATCGGCAACCCGGTCTTCAAGCCTCATAACGTTAGCGAGATGCGGGAGGCATTCCTCTCGTTCTTCGAGCGGCACGGTCATACACGCCTCGAACGATATCCCGTAGCCGCCCGGTGGAGAGACGACATCTACCTCACCATCGCGTCCATCGCCGATTTTCAGCCGTTCGTCACGAGCGGGGTCGTTCCCCCGCCGGCGAACCCGCTGACCATCTCCCAGCCCTGCATCCGGTTAAACGACCTCGACTCCGTCGGAAGGTCGGGGCGCCACCTGACGCTCTTTGAGATGATGGCGCACCACGCCTTCAACACCCCGGAGGAGCAGATCTACTGGAAGGACGAGACGGTCGCCCTCTGTGACGAGTTCATCAAGTCTATCGGGGGCGATCCCGCCCGGGTCAGCTACAAGGAGCACCCGTGGTACGGCGGCGGGAACGCCGGAGCGTCCGTCGAGGTGCTCATCGGCGGTCTCGAGGTCGCGACGCTGGTCTTTATGAACCTGGGGCGGCAGAAGACCGATCAGCCGCCCGTCGACGTGAACGGGGTGCCTTACTACCCGATGCGGCTGAATATCGTGGACACCGGCTACGGCCTTGAGCGGTTCGTCTGGGCCTCGAAGGGTTCGCCGACGATCTACGATGCGGTCTTCCCGGAGATGGTGAGCCGCCTGATGCGGTCGGCCCGTCTCGAGGACCTCCTCGACAACCCGGAGTTCACGAAGATCATGGGGCTCAGCGCCCGGTTCGCCGGAGTTATGGACATCTCCGGGACGAACCTCTACAACCTCAGGAAAAAGGTCGCCGAGGCGATCGACGTACCCGTCGAACGGCTCGAGCGGATCGTCGTTCCGATCGAGAAGGTCTACTCGATCGCCGACCACACCCGCTGCCTCGCCTACATGCTCGGGGACTGCATCGTCCCCTCGAACGTTCGCGAGGGCTACCTCGCCCGGCTCGTGCTTCGCCGGACGTTGCGGATGATGAACGACCTCTCGACGGACGACGCCCTCGCGGACCTGATCGAAGCACAGATGGAGGTCGTGGGGGTCGAGAACTTCGAGCAGGACGTGGACGCGGTCCGGGAGATCGTGGAGAACGAGGAGGCGCGGTACGCAAGCACGCTCGAGCGCGGGGCCCGGATCGTCCAGAAGATCGCCCGGAACTACAAGGCAAAGAGTTCCCGGGTTCCCCTCGAGGAGGTCGTCACCCTCTACGACTCGCACGGCATCCCGCCCGAGATGATACAGGACGTCGCCGCCGCCGAGGGTGCCGTCGTGGAGATCCCCGACAACTTCTACTCGCTGATCGCCGAGACGCACTCGGAGGCGCAGAAGGAGGCGCGGGGAGAAGACCCGCTCGACGCCTACCGCGAGCGTGCGGTCTCTCTCCCCCCGACGAAGAAGCTCTACTACGAACTCCCGAACGAGGTCGAGTTCGAGGCGATGGTGCTGGATTACTTCGACGGGATGGCGGTGCTGGACCAGACGCTCTTCTACCCCGAGGGCGGCGGCCAGCCGTCCGATACCGGCACACTGGTGACGTCCGAGAGCATGGTGCGGGTGGAGGAGGTCGTGAAACTCGGCGAGGTGATCCTCCACCGGGTCACGGGCGGCTGCCTGAAGCGCGGCGAGCGGGTGAAGGGCATGGTGGATGAGGAGCGCCGGTGGTCGCTGATGCGCCACCACACGGCGACCCACGTTCTCCTGCACGCCTCCCAGCAGGTGCTCGGCGTCCACGTGCACCAGGCGGGCGCCCAGAAGGGAAGCGAGGCTTCCCGCCTGGACATCCGGCACTACAAGCACATCACGCCCGAAGAACTCAGGAGGATCGAGCTTGTGGCGAACCGCCTGGTCATGGCCGATACGCCGGTCTACGTTCACGTCGAGGAGCGGACGAAGGCCGAGCAGAAGTACGGGTTCTGCCTCTACCAGGGCGGCGTCCCGCCGGGCCGGGAGATCAGGACGGTGCAGGTCGGCGCCGACGTGCAGGCGTGTGCGGGAACGCACGTCCGGACGACCGGCGAGATCGGGCCGATCCGGATCCTCGGCGTCGAGCATATCCAGGACGGCGTCGAGCGGCTGGTCTTTGCGGCCGGTATCGCCGCCGTGCATGCCGTGCAGCACCTGGCCGACCTCCTCCAGGAGTCCGCCGACGTGGTGAGCGTCCAGCCCGAGAACCTGCCGGCGACGGTAACGCGCTTTTTCTCGGAATGGAAAGAACAGAAGAAGGAGATTGAACGTCTCCAGAAGAAAGTGGTGGACCTCGAGATGCAGAATCTCGACGGCGAGGTTGTGGACGGGGTCCGGGTCGTCGTCAGAACGCTCGATGCGACCCATAAGGAACTCGTCGCACTCGCCACGACCGTCGCCGACGAGGGCGGCGTGGCGCTCTTTGCATCGGGTGACGGCACCGTGAAGGTGGTGGCGACGTCGGGCGCCTCGACGGTGAACGCCGTCGATATCGTGCGGGAGGTCTGCGGTATCCTCGGCGGAAAGGGCGGCGGCAAGCCGAACCTTGCGCAGGGCGCGGGCCCGGACGCCTCCCGTCTCGATGAAGCGCTCGATTACGGGCGCAACAGAATTATCGAAGCACTCCATGGCGAATGATGTTGTAGTTATCCAGCCGGGCGATGAAAAGGCACAGAAGATCGCCCGGGCGATGGCGAGCCAGACGGCAAACGCGATCATCCAGGCCTTCGGCGGCGGGCCGCTGACGTCGTCGGAGGTCGCCCGGCGGATGAAGATCCCCATCACCACCGCTTCTTACCACATCGAGAACCTTCTCGACGCCGGGCTTCTCGAGGTTATGGAGACCCGCTGGAGCGAGAAGGGACGCGAGGTGAAGGTCTACGGCCTTGCGAACCAGGTTCTCATCATCGCGTCGCCGGCAAGCGATCTCCGGTCGGTGCTGCAGAAGTACGCGACGCTCTTTGGAATCATCGTCCTCGCGAGCCTCGGGCTCTGGTCGATCCTCCCTGCGGTGCTGTCGTTCGGCGGCTATACTCCCGTCTCACGGGTGATGTCCGAGAACGGGGATAAATACGCCGGCGGCACCGGGGAGGACGTCTCGACGCTCCAGTCTCCCGTCCCTGCCGTGGATGCCGCCGGGGCGCTGCCGGTCCACGATATGGTGATGGGCTTCTTCTTCGGTGCCTGCGCGGTGCTGTTCGCGCTGCTGGTCTACGAGGTCTACTACTGGTGGCGTGCATCCCCGCGCGATCGGGTGGAAAAAGAGCAGAAATGATATAAAAATAAGGTCCGGCGAGGGGGTTTGGAGGGTCTTTATCGCCGCCCCCTTGCAACTCCGGCCTCCGGCTGTTTTCCGGTTCCTGCTTCGACTTTTGCTCCGCACTTGGGACAACGCGTCTTCTTCGGGTTGATCTCCGCTCCGCAACTGTAGCATTTCGGCATGGTGTATCACCACACTGTGCCTGATTGGATTCTGATATCATAAGGCTATCTCATGGCGATTTCGGCCATAGTCGGGGCTGCAGGTTGAAAACGTCCCGAAGCGCGGCCGAAATGCGGTTAGAGGCGATCTCATGATGCTCATGTGCCCGTACGGGTGCCGGGCCGATCTCCGGTTGTTTCCGTCTCCACCGGGGAGAAGGTCTTCTTTTTGAAAGCGGGCGAAGATCCGGTTGCCCCGGTCTTCCGTACGGTCGGCGTATCATACTCCCCGGTTTTCCGGATCATTCCACTTAATATCCAAAAAGATCGGTTTTATGAGATTTTTTGTGTCCGGCATATATTTGAATATGGATAATAATATATCGCCTGCTCGTCAACCATGATCCATGCTCGGCGTCGTCCCGGGTATCGACCCGGAGTTCCTCTCTCTGGTTGTCGTCCCGGTCTTCATCTTTCTCGCACGCATCTGCGACGTCACCATCGGGACGATGCGGATCATCTTTGTCTCGCGCGGGATGAAGGTGGCCGCCCCAATCCTCGGGTTCGCCGAGATCTTTATCTGGATCGTCGCTATCGGCCAGATCTTTCAGAACCTCACGAACCCGCTCAACTACTTTGCCTATGCGGCCGGGTTCGCCGCCGGGAACTACATCGGGATGCTCGTCGAGGAGCGGCTGGCGATGGGGCTTGCGCTCATCCGGATCATCACCCAGCGCGACGCGACCAACCTCATCGACTACCTCCGCGCCGCAGGCTACGGGGTGACCGTCCTCGACGCCCACGGGAAACAGGGGCCGGGCAAGGTCATCTTCTCGGTGGTCAAGCGCAAAAACATGGGCGACGTCGAGGATGCCATCCACGAGTTCAACCCCAAGGCGTTCTACTCGATAGAGGACGTCCGGCGGGCGGCGGAGGGGACGTTCCCGGTCGCTGTGCCGGGCCCGACCCCGTTTTCCTTCGGAAGGGTCATCCGGAGGGGGAAGTGACCCCTCCGTAGGTTATCCGGTAGACGGCGTTCGCCCGGTCGTCCGAGACCAGGATTGAGCCGTCGTTCGCGATCTCGACGTCCACCGGCCGCCCCCAGGCGTCGCCTCCCTGGAGCCACCCCTCCGCGAAGACCTCATAGGAGAGGGGGGTGCTGTTCTCGAGTTCGACCATCGTCACCCGGTAGCCGATAGGTTCCAGCCGGTTCCAGGAGCCGTGCTCGGCGATGAAGATCCTGTTCCGGTATCCTTCCGGGAACTGCCCGCCGTCATAGAACCGCATCCCGAGCGCGGCGACGTGCGGGCCGAGTTCCTGCTCGGGCGGCGTGAATTCACTGCACGGCTGCTCCTCCCCGAACTCCGGGTCGGGGATCGCCGCGCCGTGACAGTAGGGGAACCCGAAATGCATCCCCGCTTCCGGCGCCCGGTTGAGTTCGTCCGGCGGGATGTCGTCGCCGAGCCAGTCGCGGCCGTTGTCGGTGAACCATAACTCGCCGGTCCCGGGGTGCCAGTCGAACCCCACGGTGTTCCGGATGCCCCGGGCATAGATCTCAAGATCGGTTCCGTCCGGGCTCATCCGGAAGATGGTGCCGAACCGCTCGTCTTCGGGGTCGCAGACGTTGCAGGGGGCGCCCACGGGGATGTAGAGGTTCCCGTCGGGGCCGAACGCGATGAACTTCCACCCGTGCGACGCGTCGTCCGGGAAGGCGTCGCTCACCACCGCCGGCTCGGGCGGGTTCTCGAGGTTCGCCTCGATCCCGTCGTAGCGGAGGATGCGGCTGATCTCGGCGACGTAAAGGGAGCCGTTACGGAACGCGACGCCGTTCGGGGAGTCGAGACCGCTTGCGATCGTGATCACCTCATCGCCCCTCCCGTCGCCGTCGCGGTCGGGTACGGCGTAGACGTTTCCCGGGCCGCGGCTCCCGACGAAGAGCGTCCCGTTCGGCGAGAGGGTCATCGACCGCGCCCCGGTAACGTTTCCGGCGTAGACGTCGATCGCAAACCCCGGCGGAAGGGTGATCGTATCGAGCGGCAGGGTGCCCGTGGTGCCGCCCGGCGGCATCACGACGGCCACGGCGATGCCGAGAAGGGCAATCACCGCAACGGCGGCAAGGATGAGAACGGTCCGGCGTGACATACGTCATCTCCGGACTCCTGATGGCGGGAGGGTATATAGGGGTTACTCACGCAAACCGCCGGATGCCGGCGAGCGGCGGGAGGACGACCGCCTCGCCGTCGACCTCCACCACCGGCTGCAGGCTTCCCGCATCCACGCGGCGGAGGATGGGGGAGAGGAAGTCCCGGCTCCTTGCGTAGTTGATCATGACCCCCGGGGAGAGCGGGTTATAGGCCGGCAACACGATGATGTCTTTGCCCCTCACCATGCCCTCCCCGTAGAGGAAGCAGGGGAACCGGGCCATATCGATCTCGATCACCGGGTGATCGTGGCCGATGACGAGCGTCCCGTGGTCGTCGACCGCCTGATCGCCATGAACCACCGTGTAGCCGCCGCGGTCGTAGCGCTCGACCGTCCCTCCTTTGATTGCCGGCAGCATGACGTCGTGCGATCCCCGGACGAGGACGACCTCGCATTTGGCCTTGAGCGTCGCGAGGATCGTCTCAAACGACTCCTTTACGTCCCGGCTCACCCGGTCGAAGGCGTGGAAGATGTCCCCGTCGAGGACGAAGACCTCCGGCTTGAACCGGCCGAGGATCGCCTCGAACCGCTCAAGCAGCGTCTCCTCCTCGTGGAGCGGGAAGTGGAGCCCCTGCCGGTAGAGCGCCTCCGCAAGCCCGATATGGACGTCGGAGACGACGCAGAGGGATTGTTCCCTGACGTAGAGCGCGCCCTTGTAAAAGCCGAACCGGGAGAGGAGGTCGGCCTCCGTGACCGCGTTCATGCCGCCGCCTCACCCCCGATGCTGCTCATCACCCGGCGCTGGAACTCGCGGAGCATCGAGAGTTTGTCCTGCGCGTAGACCGCGTCGGAGACGCCGAGCGTCGCAATCCCGAACGCGAGCGGGCTCGGGGACGCGGCGCGGGTCAGGACGACCTCGATCTCACCGGCACCGATCCCGTCGACGATCCGCCGGATGTTCTCCGCCTCGAACCGGTCATCGATCACCTCCCGGTAGGTCTCCCGCATCACGGCGAAGCCGTCGAGCCGTTTGGCAAACGAGATCAGCATATCGGCGCTCACCTGCTGGCGCCGGGCGCTCCTTCGCCGCCCCATGTAGTTACGGAGGATCATGAACGACCGGGCTGCGTTGATCCGGAAGACCCTCTTCAAGAGCTGGGTGTCCCCGACGGCCTCCTCGAGGATCTCGTTGCACTCGTCGGCCCGGATGCCCCGGAGGATGCGTGCGGGGTCGGCCCGCTTCTCGAGCGGGATCGAGACTAAAAATCCGGTATCGCTGATCCCGACCGAGACGTTCGTCGTCACGTCCCGGGCGATCGTGAAGGCGACGATCCGGGAGAACCCGTCGTTGAACCGCAGCCCGTAGTTGGTCATGAAGTAGTAGAGCCGGCGATGGTTCTCCCGGTCGACCTGCTCCTCGACGACGATCCGGCCCGGCGTCGGGACGGCTTCGTCGCCCATGTAGAGCACCTGCTGCTCGAAGATCGCGCAGATGCTCCGGGCGCTGTTCTCGTCGATGGGGTAGTCGGCGAGGAGGGTCTCGACGATCTCTTCCGTTACCGCCCTCTCCATCGCGCGAAGCATCATCTCCTTGAACCGGAGGACGTGCAGGCCGAGATCGAACGAGAGCGGGAGTTTTTCGGAGAACCAGCTCGGGATCGTCGGCCGGTCGGTCGTCGGGTCGACGTAGAGTTTCCCGCCCCGGCGGTAGGCGAACCGGTAGCGCCGCCCGCCGAGGACGAAGACGTCGCCTTTGTTCATCCGCTCGAGGTACTTCTCGTCCAGGTTGCCGGCAAAGACCCCGTCCCGGGTGAGGACGTCGCAGGAGAACTCGTCCGGGATCGTCCCGGAGTTGAGGAAGTAGATCATCCGGGCGTTCCGCCCCCGTTTTCGCACCGTCCCTTCCTCCTCGTCGTGCCAGATCTTCGCGTAGATCCGGCGCTCCTCGAGCCCCGCGTACTCCCCGGCGAGGTAGCGGACGACGCTCATCAGGTCCTCCTCCCCAAGGTCGCGGTAACAGTACGACCGGCGGACCACCTCGAGCATTCCATCGATCCGCGTCTCCCCATCGAGCGCCATTCCGAAGACGTGCTGCGTGAGAACGTCGAGACAGTTCTCCGGGATATGAATTCTGTCCACGAACCCGTTCTGCCCCTCCCGGAGCATCACCGCGCACTCCACGAGTTCGTCGCGGTCGAGGACGACGATCCGCCCCTTCACCACCTCGCCGAGGCGGTGCCCGGCCCGCCCGACCCGCTGGAGGAGCGCCGCGACGGATTTCGGGGAGCCCACCTGGAGGACGAGGTCGACGTGCGGCATGTCGACCCCGAGTTCGAGCGACGTCGAGGTCGTCACCACCTTCACCCTCCCGGACTTGAGCCGCTCCTCGACGGAGAGCCTTCCGTCCGTTCCCATCGAGCCGTGGTGGCAGCCGGTGTTCTCCTCCGTATACCATTCGGGGTAGCGGACGCGGAGGTTGTGGAGGATCCGCTCGGCGCCGTTTCTGGTGTTCGTGAAGACGAGCGTGTTGCTGTGCTCCTGGACGAGCCGGTGGATCGTCGAATAGAGGTGCCGCGCGAGGTCTTCGGGGGTGGTGTCGATGAGGTCGGGAACCGGGCAGAGGAGCTGTAGGTCGAACTCCCGCGCGAACCGGGTATCGACGATCTCCACCTCGCGCCCGGCGCCGACCAGGAACCGGCCGACCTCGGCGAGGGGCTCGATCGTCGCCGAGCACCCGATCCGGGTAAAGCCGCCGCCCGCTTCCTTCACCAGTTCCTCGAGCCGCTCGAGGCTCACCGAGAGATGGACGCCGCGTTTCGAACCCGCGAGAGAGTGAATCTCGTCGACGACAACCCACCGGACCGTCCGGAGGCTCTCGCGGAACTTCGGGGAGTTCAAGAGGATTCCGAGGGTCTCGGGGGTGATGTTGAGGATGTGGGGGGGTTTCCTCGCCATCTTCGCCTTATCCGCCCGCGAGACGTCCCCGTGCCGGATGGCGTGGCGGAGCGGGGTGTGGTCGATCCCGTGCTCGCGGGCGATCCCGGCGATTCCGTCGAGCGGCAGGCTGAGGTTCTTGTGGATGTCGTTTGCAAGCGACTTGAGCGGCGAGACATAAAGGCAGTAGACGCTGTCTTCGAGCGCCCCCGCCCGTGCCCGGACGAAGAGGTCGTCGATGATTGCAAGAAACGCCGAGAGGGTCTTTCCCGACCCGGTCGGCGAACAGATGAGGACGTTCTTTCTCTCGTGGATGAGCGGGACCGCCATCCGTTGCGGCGGGGTGAACCGCCCGTCCAGCCTTCGTATGCACCATTCCCGTACGTTCTCGTCGAGGAGACCGAGGATCTCCTCGTTCGAATGCCTTTCCGGCCGCTTCTCCATCCTGTTACCTCTTGTCGTCCCCGGGGTCCCGCCGTGCGCCCTCCCGCATAGCGATGCGGGGAACGGCAGGCCCGCGTAATCCCTGATCCGCTCCTTGTCCGGGAGAATTTACCCACATCGGCTCTATGGGGCGTCGAAGTGGGGATATGGTGCTGCAGAAATGAGTTCTGGCAGCCGTAATGCTCCTGTTGCGGCCGGAGCGATGCGCCGAATTTTGTATGTATTTTGCGATCATCCAAAATAGCCTTTTGCGTCTTTGGGGTTGATCGGCCGGGGTGGGTGGGTGATATTTTGCGGGTTTGTTGTGCCTTTATGGCGATTCATGCATGATTCCTACGGTATTGGATCCCCGGCGGATCCCGCCCGACAGCCGACCGCGGTTCGCGCCCTCCTTTTCGCTGGAGGGTGTATGTTGCCGCCCTTTTCGGCAATGCCCGCCCTCCTTCTCCCCCCGGTTCCGGTAAACCCGGGGGAAGAGGGCGGGCACCCCCGTCCCGGAGTTTCTGGGATATTCTAATGTATGATCTGGTAAAACCTAACAGCGGAACTACGATGACAAATCACCCGGTTAAGAACATGATGCGGTTGATGGCGACCAAGATCAGGACAATCGCGGACGTGATGTCCGACGACGAGATCGATGCGCTCCTCGCCGAGATCCTGAACGCGAACCGTATCTACACCATGGGCGCCGGGCGCTCCGGGCTCGTAGCGAAATCGTTTGCCATGCGCCTGATGCACCTCGGGCTTTCCGCATTCGTCGTCGGAGAGACCGTGACCCCGGCCATGAAGCCGGGAGACGTCATTATCGTCTTCTCCGGGTCCGGCGCGACCAAGACGGTTGCGGATATCTCCGAGACCGCAAAAGAGATCGGCGGGAGGATCTGCCTCATCACCTCGAAGAAAGACTCGAGGATCGGCCGCATCGCCGACTGTATCGTCATCATCGAGAGCCAGCGGGATAAGGTGGCCGACGAGTCTGCGGAGTTCGAGATCCGGCAGATGATGGGCGAGCACAAATCGTTCGCACCGCTCGGCACCATCTTCGAGACGACCGCGATGGTCTTTGCGGACGCGATCATATCCCGGCTGATGGAGATCACCCAGTGCCGGCCCGAAGACCTCCAGTGCCGCCACGCAAACATTGAGTGAGATAATCATGAACGAACACAGGTATGCCGACCGGGTCAAAGGGGTGGAGATGTCGGGTATCCGCAAGCTCTTCGAAGCCGGAGGGCCGGACGCGATCAACCTCGGCATCGGGCAGCCGGACTTCGATACCCCCGACCACATCAAGATGGCCGCGATCGCCGCTATCAGGGAGGGAAGAACGGGGTACACCCCGAACACCGGGATACCGGAGCTCCGGGAAGCTATCTGCGAGAAGCTCGCACGCGAAAACAGCCTCGCCTGCCGGCCGGAGCAGGTCATGGTCACGGCGGGGGGGAGCGAGGCGCTCCACCTCGTGATGGAGGCGCTCGTCAACCCGGGCGACCGCGTCCTCTTCACCGACCCGGGTTTCGTCTCCTACGCCGCCCTTGCGACATTGGCCGGCGGAAAACCCGAGGGCATCGGGCTCGATGGGACCCTGCACATCGACGTCGAGCAGGCAAAAGAGCAGATGGACGGGGCACGGGTCTTCGTCCTGAACTCTCCCACAAACCCGACGGGCGCGGTCGAGAGCGAGGAGTCGATCCGCGCCCTCGTGGAGTACGCAAACGATCGGGGCGTCACTGTCGTATCCGACGAGGTCTACGAGCACTTTATCTACGAGAAAGAGCACGTCAGCGCGGCCCGGTTCGGCGACGACGTCATCACCGTCAACGCCGCGAGCAAGACCTACGCCATGACCGGGTGGCGGGTCGGCTACCTTGCGGCACCCGGGGACTATATCCCGGAGTTCCTCAAGGTACACCAGTACGCCCAGGCGTGCGCGACCTCGATATCGCAGTATGCCGCGCTCGCCGCATACACCGGCGACCAGGAGCCGGTCGCCCGGATGCGGAGCGAGTACCGCGCCCGGCGCGACCTCCTCTACGACGGGCTGACCGGTCTCGGGTTCGATTTCCCCCGGCCGGAAGGTGCGTTCTACATGTTCGTCCCGATGGGGCGAAACCTTATCGAGAAGGCCGTCGATGCGGGCGTCATCATCGTGCCGGGTTCGGCGTTCGGCACGAGGGCACCCGAATATGCACGCTTCAGCTACGCGACCTCCCGGGAGAACCTCTCCCGTGCGGTCGGGCGGCTCGGGGAACTGATGGGGTGAGAGAAGAATGGTGAAAGAGTTACTCAGGAAGTTATCCGACGCCCACGGCGTCTCGAGCAGCGAAGGAAACATCAGGGATATCGTCAGGGCCGAACTTGCAGGGGTGGTCGACGAGTTCCGCGAGGACACGATGGGGAACCTTGTCGCCGTGAAGCGCGGCGGCGATTTCTCCATCATGATTGCCGCCCACATGGACGAGATCGGGCTGATGGTGCAGTACATCGACGAGAAGGGGTTCATCCGGGTCGTCCCCATCGGGGGCTGGTACGGGCCGGTGCTCTACTGCCAGCGGGTGGTGCTGCACGGGAAGAACGGCCCGGTCCCGGGCGTCCTCGGCGCAAAGCCCCCCCACGTCATGAAAGAGGAGGAGCGCAAGAAAGAGATCAAGATCGAGAATCTGTTCGTCGACGTGGGCGCGACGAGCGAGGAGGAGGTGAAGAACCTCGGGATCGAGATCGGCACCCCGATCACCACCGACCGCGAGTTCACGGACCTTGCCGGCACCCGCGTCACGGGAAAGGCGCTCGATAACCGGGTCGGCGTCGCGATGCTCATCCGGGCCATGCAGCAGGCGGACTCCCCGCACACGATCTACGGCGTCTTCACCGTCCAGGAGGAGCTGGGGCTGAAGGGAGCAAAGGTGAGCGCCTACTCCTTAAACCCCGACTGCGCGATCGCGACCGACGTCACCATCCCCGGCGACCACCCGGGGATCGAGAAGAAGGACGCGAGCGTCGAGATGGGCAAGGGCCCGGTCCTGGTTCTCGTCAGCGCGAGCGGGCGCGGGTTGATGGCCGATCCGAGGATGACCGCGTGGCTCCGCGAGACCGCGGAGAAGAACGACATCCCCTGCCAGCTCGAGGTCGGCACCGGCGGCAACACCGACGCGACGATCATCCACCTGGAGCGGGGCGGTATCCCGAGCATCCCGCTCTCGATCGCCGCCCGCTACATCCACTCCCCGGTCGAGGTGGTCGATGCCGCCGACGTCGAGGCGGGGGTCCGGCTCCTCGTCGAGGCGCTGAAGAGCAAACCTGCGCTCTGAAGAACCCTCTTTTTTTGACCATTCCCCTGCAGAAAATGCTATACCGTCCCCCGTGCAGTGCGGGGTATGAGCGACGGATTCCTGCAGGAGATCCTTTTTGGCGACCCTGCTTTCCTGGTACGCGTCCTGATCGTCGGCGTATGCGCGTACGTGGCCCTTGTGATCATCGTTCGCCTCTCGGGGAAGCGGACGCTCTCGTCGATGAACGCCTTCGACTTCATCGTGAACGTGGCCGTCGGCTCGATCCTTGCCTCGACGATCGTCTCAAGAGACGTCTCGCTTGCGGAGGGGTTGCTCGCCCTTGGTATCCTGATCGTGCTGCAATACGTCGTCTCCTGGTCGTCCGTCAGGTCGGATGGGGTGCAGAAAGTCGTAAAGTCGGAGCCCCGCCTCCTCTTCCACGCGGGAGAGTTCCTGCACGGCGCGATGCGGCGGGAGCGGATTGCCGAGAGCGAGATCCGGCAGGCGCTACGGTCGGAGGGCGTCGCATCCCTCGAGGGCGTGCACGCAATCGTCCTCGAGACGAACGGGAACCTCTCGGTGCTGACGAAGGGCGGGGACGGTCCGGGAGTGCTCGTCGATGTGGCACGACCACGCCGGTGAGTCCGAAGGATTGGTGTGCCCGGGAGGCGGGGTCGTGACCGGGGTGCTTTTCGGTTTCATGGGTGCAGCATTTTTGGTGTTCTCAGGCCTTAACCGCCTTGGCCTGTGAACTGCTGCATCATGATGATGCACCTTCCGGTTGATCCCTCTCCCAGGCAAAACCCCCCGTAGCTCTCGAAGGTTATAGTTCTTGTCCGGCCATGAGCATAACAATTGTTCGGCGCCGATACACCCGCCGGCGCCCTGATCGCCTCATTCTTCGACGATGATGACCGCGACCGGGCACGAATCGGCGGCCTCCAGTGCGCAGTCGGCGAGGTCGTCGGGCACCTCGCCCTCCGCGGGGTTGCCGCCGACCCGGTACTTCTCCGTGATCGAGCTCAGGCCGTCGTTTGGATCCTCTTCAAAGACGTCCGGGCAGAGTGTCCAGCACGACTCGCAGCTGGTGCATCCCGGCCTGTCGATGGTAACTTTCACCACTCTCCATACCTCCTCTGGAGCTCCGGGAGGGTACTCTTCCATGTTAAACGTGACGGAGGCGGACGGTCTGTATGGTTTTCCGGCCGGACAAAGTATAACGCTTCCCGGGCCAGATGAGAGAAGAATCATGCAGAATACCGCCTGGATTACCCTGTTCTTTGCCGGGCTCCTGGAGACCGGCTGGGCGCTCGGCCTCAAGTATACCGAAGGGTTCACGAAGGTCTGGCCGTCGGTGGCGACCCTCGCCGTGATGGCCGGGAGCATCTACCTCCTCTCGCGGTCGCTCTCCGGCCTTCCGCTCGGGACAGCGTATGCCGTCTGGACGGGCATCGGGGCGGTCGGAACGGTCATTGCCGGTATCGTGATCTTCGGCGAATCAAGGAGCGTCGTCCGCCTCCTCTGCATCCTCCTGATTGTATCGGGGATCGTGGGGCTGCGGTTCTGTTCGGATGCGTGAGGGAGCCGGTGCCGGGGTGTATCCCCTCTATTACACATCCTGGGGGATTTGGGCGCTCATCTCGCCGTCCAGTGCATCGAGAAACGCGACGAGGAACGCGTGCCTCTCTTCGGCGATGCTCCGGGCGGTCGTTGTGTACATGCGGTCTCTCAGGTTCAGCAGTTTGTCATGGAAGTGGCCGGTTGCGTCCGCGATGCCCCCTCCGTGCTCTCCGGCCCGGATAAACGTCCTCGCGATCCCGATCGCGCCCATCGCGTCGAGGTTGTCCGCGTCGGAGAGCACCCGGGCCTCCGGGGTTTCGGGAGCGATACCCGAGGAGTACCGGTGCGCACGGATGGCGTGGACGATGCCCGGGATGCAATCCTCGGGGTAGCGGACGGAGCGGAGGTAGGACTCCGCCATCCGCGCTCCCTCTTCTTCGTGGGGGACGCCCGTCTCCTCCTCGAGGGGCCGGGCGATGTCGTGGAAGAGAGCGGCCGGGATGAGGATCGCCATATCCGCACCCTCGCGGGCGCCGATCGTCTTGCAGAGGCGCACGACCCTCTCCGTATGGTCGAACCCGTGCGCCCCCGATTCACGGAGCGCCGCCCTGACGTAATCGAGCATCGCGGCCATCTCTTCGTTCATGATACACGTCTGTTGTTCCGGGGTTGAATACGATTCCTTTTTGGTCGGCCGTTTCGGCGGTCGTGCCCTCATAGGGCAGGCCCTTCGAGTCCACGATATCAACCGCGTGGAGTTTATCTCCACGCAACCGCGGTCGCGAGTCCCGGCCGGGGGCATGGTGTCCCTGGCGGCATCCCCGTGCGCGAGTGCTACCCATATTGTTATAAATCATATTTAGTGGAATTTCCAGGCAAGAATCCAATTATTTATTAGAGTACAGGCGCAGGTTCTTCTTACCGCAGGGGGGCGGCCCCGGGGGAGCCATGTACGACGGTATCGTTCAGACAGTGACACTCGCTGCCGGCCTGCTCGGCGAGATGGTCCCGATGATGATCGCCGGGGTCTTCCTCGCCGAGGTGCTCGTCGCCCTGAATATCGCCGGTCGGATTGCTGCTCTCTCCCGTCCGCTCACCTCGTTCGCCTGCCTGCGGGAGGAGTGCGGCACCAGTTTCCTCATGGCCTTCGTCTCTCCTCCTGCTGCGAGCGCCATGCTGGTGGATTTCCACGAAAAGGAGATCATCAGCCGCAAGGAGCTGATCATCGCGGCCGTCATGAACTCGTTTCCGACGGTCGTCATGCACTGGCGCTACCTCCTCCCGGTCTACATCCCGCTCCTCGGCATCCCCGGCCTCATTTACTTCGTCCTGCTGATGCTCGTCGGCCTGCTAAAGACCGCGTTCATCATGGTCATCGGCCGAACCATCCTCACTCCCCCCCAATGCACCCCGGTCATAATGGCGGAGGAGCCGGTCGTCACGCTCCGGGAGGCGCTACGGACGGCGTGGACGTCCTCAAAAAAGACCCTCGTGCGCCTGCTCTCGATCACCGTCCCCACCATCGTCCTCGTCGCGTTCCTCATCAACGCCGGCGTCTTTGACCGACTTGCCGGGTTGATGCAGGGTGTGGGTGCGGTATTCCCCGTGCCGCCGGAGGGGTTCGCCATCATCGCGGCGCAGTTCGGCAGTTTCGTCGCGGGCGCGAGCGTCGCCTCCACCCTGCTCGCCGCGGGGGATATGACCTGGCAGCAGATCGTCCTCACGCTCCTCGTCGGCAATGTGCTTACGAGCGTGACGCGGAGCATCCGCTGGCTCGGCTCTTCTTACGTCGCCATTTTCGGGATGCGGACGGGAACGGAGATCATGCTCGTCTCGACGGTGCTCCGGAACGGGATCATGGTTCTGCTGGTCGCGGCGCTGGCTTACGGGTTCGGGTGGGGGTGAGGTGCGGCTTACCCGCCCTGCACCTCTCGCACCGCCCGTATCTCCGGTATCTCCATCCCGCCGAGCAGTTCGACGATAGCCTGCACGTAGGGCTCCTGACGGGTGCAGCTCGGGGATGCGCGGGGATCGCTGCGCTGCCCTCGCCGCCCCATCTTCGCGTGGCCGGTGGCGACGTAGTGCAGGAAGTCCTCCTTCGGGAGACCCCACCGGCAGTTGACCTGCAGCCGGACGAAATCCGGGTTTTTCGGGTTCGGGAAGAGCACTGCACGCGTCGGTGGAAGCGGAACCGGATCTCCGCCGTTTGACTCCGCAAGATCGAGGACCCGGCGCCACAGCCGGTCGCAGGCAGCCTCCGGGCATGTCCTGCAGCAGCGGTTCGACGGCGGCGTGCCGTCGCCAATGTAGCGGCGGCAGAAGTTCGTGTCCATGAGCGTTCATTACGTCTCTACGCTCCGCACTTAAACCAGGCGATCCCGACCCCTCCCAGACCCAAATAACAACACTCATGCTTCTTTCACCCCCAACCTCTCCTCAGGAGAGATCACCGGATGTCCCCCGCCGTTCTGTATCGCCAGTTGCCCGGAGAAGGTCTCGACGCGTTCATCGCGGAGTTCCGGAAAGCCGCCGCCCGCGACCCGTTCGGCACCGTCTTCATCGTCCCGACCTCTCACCTTGCCCGGGAGATCGTCCGCCGCCTCGGGGAAGAAGGTATCCCCATCGTCGCCGATGCGGTCACGACCCTTCCCGGGTTCGCCCGGAAGGTCTTTCTCGACTATGCGACGTCGGAGACGCTGATCTCCGGGGCCGAGTCCCGGTTCATCCTCGCCCGCATCCTCGCCTCCGGCCGGTATCCGCTTCTTTGCACCGGGGGAGTCGACGACCTCGCGACCCTCTTTGAAGTCATCCTCATGCGGAAGGTCGATTACCCGGCCGCCCTCGGCGATCTCGCGACCGCCAAAAGCATCGAGATCGCCCGCCTCTTCGATGCCTACCGCCGGTTCCTCGACGAGCACGACCTTGTCGACGAGAATACGCTCTTTGCCCGTACGGTTCGGCTGCTCGCCGATACGGGCTGGTTCCGGACGGTCTACATCTACGGTCTCTTCGGGCCGATGCCGCGGCCGGGCGGCAGCCATTATGCCCGCCCTCCCCGAACGGTCTTCGTTTATGGCCTCTTCGAGCCGATGCCGCTCGAACGCGACCTCCTTTTCTCTCTGCGTGAGTCTGCGGAAGAGTTTCACTACTCGATCCCTTACACCGGAAATCCGGCGGTCTTTTCCGACGACGGCGAATGGCTGCTCCCGGATGCGGTCATCTCCGGGGATGCGCCGGACACCCGCCGCTCACGCCTCGCCGCCCTCTTCTCCCGGTCCGAGCCCGTTGACTGCTGCGGGTTCGTCCGTCTCGCAGAGCGGCGTGACCGGGAGGGCGAGGTCCGGGCGATCGCGCAGGAGATCCGCGATCTGGTCGCCGCCGGCGTGCGGCCGGACGAGATCGCGGTCGCGTTCCCCGACTTCGCATCGGCGCTGCCTTACGTGGAGGAGGTCTTCCCCGACTTCGGGGTTCCGTACACCGCGTCCGATGGCCGGGCGCTCTCCGCATCGCCGCTTGTCCGGGCGCTGCTCGACGTCGCTATGGTTCCCGCCCGCGGTTACCGGCGGGAGGACGTCGTCGCTCTCGCGACCTCCCCCTACCTGCCGTTCACCGGCGGCTGCGAGCTCGACATCTTCTCCCGGGAGGCCCGGATAACCGCCGGGAATTGGGACGAACGGCTCGCCGCGCTCGCCCGCGCCGCCGGTGAGGAGCGAGAACGGCCGGACACCCCGGAATCGGCAAAGTCCCGGCTCGCCGAAAAGGTCGCCGCCATCGAGTCGGCACAGGAGACCGTCCGGGAACTCTTCGCCGATCTCTCGGCGCTCGAAGGGACGAAGACGCTTGCCGGCCATATCGCCGCCTACCGATCGGTCCTCGAGCGGTGGCAGGCTCCGGCCATGCCGGAGGACGGCGATCCCGATCTCCTCGAGGACGAAGCGCGGAATCTCGGGGGGTTCTCCGGCATCCTCGCGGCGCTCGAACGCCTCGCCCGGCTGCTGCCGGACGAGAAGATGCCCCTTGCGGAGTTCTCCTCCCTGCTCGCGCAGGTTGCCGCCGGCACCCGGACAGGCCGTCGACGGAGCAACGGCGGCGTCCGGGTGGTCGGCGTCCGGGAGGTCGCGCACCTCGCCGTACCCTACCTCTTCGTCGGCGGTCTCGTCGAGGGTACGATGCCGCGGCTGACCACCCGGCTCCCGTTCACCACCGACGCCGAGACCCGGCGCCTTGGAACCCGGTCGGGCGAGGATATCCTCCGGGAGGAGCGCTACTACTTCACCGCCGCCCTCCTCTCCGCCCGCTCCAGGGTCTACCTGAGTTACCCCGCGGCCGACGGGGCAACGCCGCTGGTGCGCTCCGGGTTCGTGGACGCCGTTCGCGAGGCGTTCTCCCCGGAGGCGTGGGGGAACGATGATTTCCCGGACTCCGGGCTCGCTGCAGCCCGGCGAGCCGGGGCCCTCCTCGCCCGGGGGGAGTTCCCCGTCGGGATGCCGTGCCCCATCCCCGTCCGCGAGGCCGTCCGCCGGCTCAACATCGAGAACTACCACCGGAAAGCCGGCTACGACTCTCCCTACGACGGCATGCTCGATGACGATCCGGCGATCCTCGCGGCGCTCGCTGAACGGTTCGGCGAGGGGGCGGTCTTCTCCCCGACGGCGCTCGAGACCTACGCCGACTGCCCGTTCCGGTTCTACCTGGAGCGGGTTCTCGGTCTTGCGCCGCTGCCCGAGGCAGATCCCGACCTGACGGCACAGGAGCGGGGGAGCCTCGTCCACCGGATCGCCTACCGGTTCTACTCCGGCTGGACGTGCGACGGCAACGGCCCGGTCACCGGGGCGTGCTACGCGGACGCCCTCCGACGGATCCTCGACGCCGGCCGGGAGGAGGCGGACCGGTTTACGTTCGAGACCCCGGCATGGGCCGCGGATAAAGAGCATCTTCTCGGGTCGCCTGCGGCGGGAAAGGGGGTGCTTGAGCGGTTCCTCCGGCACGAGGCCGAAGTCGCGGCCTCCCGCTTCGTCCCGCACGCCTTCGAGGTCTCGTTCGGCCTCCCGCTGGTGCCGGGGGAGGTC
The DNA here is from genome assembly GCF_000691865.1 of Methanoculleus sp. MH98A. GTDB lineage: Archaea > Halobacteriota > Methanomicrobia > Methanomicrobiales > Methanoculleaceae > Methanoculleus. The sequence continues at coordinate 59,374 of NZ_JMIO01000033.1, forward strand.
GACGCGGTATCGATACCCGACGCGGTCGCGATCCCGCTCGGCGAGGAGACCATTCGCCTGCGGGGCAGGGTCGACCGGGTCGACGTGCTGACCGATGGGCGGTTCATGATCACCGACTACAAGACCGGGTCGTCGCATCCCCGGCTCAGGGATATCGAGGCCGGGAGAGCGCTCCAGCTCCCCCTCTACCTCCTGGCGGTCGAGAGTCTGACCGGGATGGAGGGGGTCGCGGGCACCTACTACACCCTCCGGCGCGGAGAAGTCACGAACAAACCGGTCTTCTGGGACGCGGGGCTAAAGGACTGCTTCTCCTGCTTCCCCGGCTCGCAACGGAGCAGCGTCGAGGATGTCCGCGAGGTGGTGAAGACCACTCTCTTCTGGACGAAGCGCTACCTCGCCGGGATACGCGCCGGGCGCTTCCCGCCCCGGCCTGACGCCGGCCCCTGTCCGGGTTACTGCGGGTTCAAGACCGCCTGCCGGTTCGACGCCCTGCGGCTGCTCAACGCGGAGGTGATGCCCGATGGGACTGACTGAACGCCAGGCGCGGGCCGCGCTCGACCACTCGACGAGCAAGTGTGTCACCGCCGGTGCGGGGACGGGGAAGACGCACGTCCTGGTGCAGAAGTACCTCGGCCTGCTCGAATCCGGTGTCGGCGTCGGCAACATCCTCGCGCTCACCTTCACCGAGAAGGCGGCCGGCGAGATGAAGATCCGGGTCCGCCAGGCGATTGCGGAGAAGGAGGGCGAGCGGTGGGACGCGATCCGCGACGAGTTTCTGTGGGCGAAGATATCGACCTTCCACTCCTTCTGCGCCTCCGTTCTCCGGGAGTTCTCCATCGAGGCCGGCGTGGGGCCGTCTTTTTCCGTCCTCGACGAGCGGGAGGCGTTCCGGCTCCGTGAGGAGGCGATCGACGACCTCATCCACGGCGATCCGCCCGCGGAGTGCCGGGACGCGGTGATCGGCGCCCTCCGGGCGGTTGGGGCCCATGAACTGAAGAACTACCTCGAGGCGCTGTACTCGCGCCGCGGGACTGCGGAAGCGTTCTTTGCCGCCCTCGCGGAGAGCGAGGAGGGGGTGCTCGACGCCTGGCGGACGGCCCTGGAGCGGCACCGGGAGACGGCACTTGCGGCCTTCTTTGACCGTGCCGCCCCCTCTATCGAGACGCTTCGTGACCTTGCCGCCCGCTGCCCGGGCGAGCGCGACCCGGCCGGGGCCTACCTCCGGGCGGTCGAACCCTGCCTCGCCGGCGAGATCGCGGTCGCCGAACTTGCTGCGGTCCACGACAATTCGGGGTTCCGCAAGAACATGGGGCAGAAGAAGAACTGGGAGGGGGACGACCTCGACAACCTCCGGGCGGCCTACGGCGTCCTCAGGCAGTGCCTCACCGATCACGCGGGTGCCTGCTCGCTCACCCTTGATGCGGCCGACCCCTTCACCCGGGCGACGCTCGACTTCCTCCGCGATCTCGGGGTGGTCTTTAAGGCCTTCCTTGACTCGGTCGAGGCGGAGAAGCGGCGGATGAACGCCCTCGACTTCGACGACCTGGTGAACCGCACCCACCGGCTCTTTCGCGACCGGGGGGACATCGTCGAGACGCATTTTAGGAGCCGGTTCCGGTTTATCCTGGTCGACGAGTTCCAGGATACCGATCCCGTCCAGATCGCCATTATCCGCACCCTCCTCGGCGATTCCGCGAATCTGTTCGTCGTCGGCGACCCGAAACAGTCCATCTACCTCTTCCGGGAGGCCGACGTCACACAGTTTTCGCATACCCGCGATCTGATCGAGGGGGACCTTGGGGGGGAGACGGTCGCACTCGACGTCAACTTCCGGAGCACGCCCGAGGTCGTCGGGTTCACGAACGCCGTCTTTTCCGCCCTGATGGCGGAGGCCGGGCGGCCCTGGGAGTTCCTCTACGAATCGCTGCATGCGTTCCGCCGGGACGACGCCGGTTCGGTTGAACTCCTCCTCTGCCACAAGATCAGGGACCGGGCGGCCGGCCGCCGGGCCGAGGCGGAGATGGCGGCAAGAAAGATCCGCTCTCTCGTCGAGCGGGGAGAGAAGCGGATTTCCCGCGACGGGGAGGTCCGGTCGGCAGGCTACGGCGACGTCGCCGTCCTGCTCGAGCGGCGGACGAACCTCGCCTACTACGAGTGGGCGCTCGCCCGCTACGGCGTCCCCTACCACGTCCATGCCGGCCTCGGGTTCTACGACCGCCAGGAGGTCTACGACCTCTACAACATCCTCCGGTTCTTGGCGAACCACCTGGACGACGCGGCGCTCTACGGCGTGTTGCGCTCACCCTACTTCGGGTTCTCCGACGCCCGGCTCTTCCATATCGCCCGGTTGCCGGGGAATTCTCTCTGGGAGCGGCTGCAGGCCGCGGCGGAGCCTGCGGCGGCGACCCTCCGTGAGTGGCTCTCGCTCTCCCGCAGGCTCTCGCCCGCCCGCCTCCTCCGCCGGATCGTCGAGACCTCGGGGATCTTCGTCGTCTTCGGCGGGATGGCCGGGGGCGAGCAGGCCGCGGCGAACGTCGAGAAACTGATCGCCCTCGCGAGGGATGCCGAAGTCTCCACGCTCGCCGGTTTTGTCGCGGAACTCGGCCGCTCCATCGACGCCGGAGACCGGGAGGGGGATGCTCCTCTCGACCTCGCATCCGCAGACGCGGTCTCGATCATGACGGTGCACGCCGCGAAGGGGCTCGAGTTCCCGGTCGTCGTCGTCCCCGACCTTGCGGAGACGCCGCGGTCCGGCGGAGGCACCATCATGGTGGAGGAGGGGCTGCTGCTCGGGGTCTCGATACCGAACCCGGCAAACGATCACGAGCGCGAGGAGACGCCGGTCCTCCGGCTTCTCAAGGACGAATACCGGCAGAAGGAGGAGGCCGAGCGCAAACGGCTCTTCTATGTCGCGGTCACCCGGGCAGAGGATCACCTCATCCTCTGCGGGGAGGTGCCGGCCGCGATCCCGGAGAGCCTCGCGGACGCCAGGACCCGGATGGCCTGGCTCGCGCACTGTCTCGGGCTCTGCGACGAGGTCTACGCCCGGGGCGAAGCCGTCCTCGGGACGCTCCGCATCCCGATCACCCTCGACCCCGCGGCGATCCCGGTCGACGTGCAGAAGACCGCCCCGGTCTGCCTGCCGGTGCCCGACGACGTCCCCGCGGCGCCCGTCCCGGCGGGTATTCCTTCCAATGGGAAGAAGGAGCGGGTCTACTCGGCAAGCGAGCTTGAGGCGTACCTCCACGGCCCGGCGGAGTCCCGGTTGCCGGTGTTCGCCGCCGGGGAGGATGCGCTGACCCGCGGCCTCGTCGTCCACGAGGTCTTCCGCGGCCGCGATCCCGCCGCGGTGCTGCGGCGGTACGGGCTGGACCCTGCCGGGGCTGTGGAGTACCAGGAACTCTACGTCCGGTTCCTTGCATCGCCCCTGATGCGGGGGATCGTCCGCGACCACCGCGAGGTGCCGTTTTCGGCCCGGGTGAACGGGTTTGCGTTCAGGGGGGTCATCGACCGGCTGGTGCAGCGGCAAAACGGCACCTGGATGCTCATCGACTACAAGACCGGGACGCCGGGGGACGCCGGGGAGTATGCGATCCAGATGGCGGTCTATCATCGCGCCGCCGCCCAGATCCTCAGCGCTCCGGTCACGCCCTACCTCTATTTCGTCGATGCCGACCGCTGGGCGGAGATCGAGGTGGACGAGGATCTGGTCTTTGCCGAGATTTCCCGTGCGATCAGCGGGATCGAGGAAGAAGGTCTTTGACGGCGGGAACCGGTTCTTCGGATCTCCGATGCGTCCCGGATCCTCGCGTTCAGGAGTCGCCCGGTTCACGGGTATGCAACCGTACCCGGCGAGGTTGTCCGGGCGTCGTCGAAGGATGCCTGTCCGTCCTCTCCGGCGAAGCGCGGTCTCTCCCGGGAGAACATGGGTAAGACCGGGCGGAGAGACTTTTTCCGGGTTCTGCAGCAAGGATGTGGCGTAACCGTTACCCTGTCGCGCTTCGTCCGCGATACGCGACCGGTCGGTTCTCGCCGGTTATGTGAGGAGCGGCGCTTGCCGCACCGCGGCCTCGCCGCTCAGTCGTACAGCCCGATCGCCAGGTAGTCGTCGTCGGAGAGTTCGTCCCAGAGTTCGAGGACGACCGAGCCGTCGTCCAGGACGTCGCCGGGGATGACCCATTCGGAGTCGACTTCCCTGACTTCTTCAACCCCGTCCGGGGTTCTCACGAGCACGTTCATGGTAATCTTCTAGAGCGTCCGGTTATGCCCTCTTTCCGGCGTAGATGCGGCCGGGAAGGCGGTTCCCGGAGCGTTTTCCTTCCGCTCGTCTACCCTCCGGCGGGGCAGGCGAGTTCGCAGGCCCGGCAGTGGTCGATCCGTTTCCTCCCGGAGTTCTTGTCGGCGTTCATCCGCGCCAGGCACCGCTCCCGGCTGAACCTGCCGGTGCAAAAGGCGTCCATCGGGCAGGCGCGGATGCAGTACTCCTCGCAGCCGGCGCAGGGGTCTTCTCCCTCCGGTGATGGTTCTTCGGGGCAGTCCAGGTCCGCCCATACCGCCCGGAACCGGATCCGCGGCCCGTAGCCGGGGACGAGGACGAGGTTGTTTCTTCCCATCCTCCCGATCCCTGCCAGAGAGGCCGCGTCCTTGAGGTAGATCCCGCCGTCCTCGAGCCGGTAGGGGATGAGGCGGGCGCGGACTCCGTGCTCTTCCTGCAGCCAGCGGGCGAGGTCTTTACCGATCCTCGCGAGGATCCGGTCGCCGGGCGTCCCCCGGCCCGGCTCCCAGAGGTCGAGTTCGGGGTGCTCCGGGTCGTGGGAGAGGCCGAGGACGATGTAGGTGCCGCGGTCCTGCGAGCCCGGGCGTTTTTCCGCGACGGCCGAGGGGCAGTCGACGAGCCTCTTTGCCGGGACGGTGCCCGCTACGTCTGCGCCGAGTTCATGCGCCTTTCGGATGGCCGCCCTGATGATCTCGGGGTCGTCTGGCATAGTGGGGAGTGGGCGCGGGGGGTAAAGAAGGGAGCGGTCATCCGGGCTACAGGGGGCGCGCCACCCGTTCTACCCTGTCCGGGGGGTATGGTTGTGGGTCACCTCTTTATGCGATTGTTTCCAACGGGGGCTTGATCGCAATGACCCCAAGAATCCTTATTGCGTTTGACGGGTCCAGCACAGCCGGGCTGGCAGTAGCGCGAGCGGTTGAATGGTTCGCTGCCGATAGCGAGTTTCATGCGGTCTATGTCCACGGTACGGGCGAGACGATCCGGATCCCGGTGGCGATCCCCCCGCATGCCGCTACCAGAGGGCTTGACCCCGAGCCCGGGCTGGAGCGACGGATCGAGAAGCAGGAACGTGAGTTCATCGAGAAAAAGATCCGGGACCTGACGGATGAGCACGGGGTGCAGATCCGGCTGCACTGGCGCCGGGGTGACCCGCGGCACGAGATTGTCCAGGCCGCAACGGATGTGAGTGCCGATGTCGTCGTGATCGGTTCCCGCGGCCATGGAAAGATATCCCGGCTCCTCCTCGGGAGCGTCAGCTCCTTTGTTGTGGAGCATGCGCCGGTCTCGACGCTCGTTGTCCGGTGATCCGCCCGGACCCGGGAGTGGTGCCGGCACCTCTCCGGCCCCTGTCAATTGACCGCCAGCGGCACAGGCAGGGTCCCGGTCGAGGTCTTCATCTCCTTGATGCCGGAGAGTCCTACCCGGTTCGGGCGAGGATGGGTTCAGGATGCTCTTCTCCGCCGTCCTCTCCCCCGACGACGGCCCGGCAGGATACGAAGTGCCCCCGGAGTGAAGGGGCGGGGCACATAATTTTCAGCGCCTCTGCCCCCGGGCGAAGCCATTATTACTAATCCAGATTAGTACTAATCATGATTAGGGAGTTCATCGACCGCGAGACCGAGCGTGCCCTCCTCGAGGAGGAGTGGCGAAAGGACGGCGGCAGGCTGATCATCCTCTATGGGCGGCGCCGGATCGGCAAGACGCGGCTGGTCACCGAGTTCATCCGCGGGAAAGAAGGTATCCTCCACTTTGCCGAGGACACCGCACCGCAGATCCAGATCCGGCGGCTGCAGGAGGAGGTAGCCCGGTTCTTCTCTGACCCGCTCCTTGCAACACTCGAGATCACGACCTGGGACCAGCTTTTCACCTACCTCGCCCGGATACCGCTCGCCGAGCGCCGCTACCTCGTCATCGACGAGTTCACCTACCTGATCAAGAATGACCCGGCCGTCCTCTCCGCGCTCCAGAAAGCCTGGGATACCGCCCTTGCCGGATCGAACTGGTGTATTCTCCTCTCCGGGTCGATGCTTGGCCTGATGGCGGATAGTGCGCTCTCCTACACCTCACCTCTCTACGGGCGGCGGACCCGGGACATGCTTCTTGGTCCGCTCCAGTTCTGCGACGCACGAACGTTCCTCCCCTCGTTCTCCTTTCGGGATGCTCTCAAGGCCCACCTGACCATCGGGGGCATCCCCGAGTACCTCCTCAAGGCCGGGGATCACCCCGACTATGCCACGTTCGTCGAGCGGGAGTTCTTCAATAAGTATGGCTACTTTTACCGGGAGCCTTACTTCCTCCTCTCGCAGGAGTTTCGGGAACTCAAGACCTACCAGGCAATCCTCAATGCCATCGCCGTCGGCAATACGGCACCGGGCACCATCGCCCAGTTCTGCGGCATGGACGCCCGCCATCTCTACCCCTACCTCGAGGCGATGACGCGGCTCGGGATCATCGAGAAGGAACTGCCCCTCTTTGGCAGCCGGCGGCAGGGGCTGTACCGGATCAAGGACTGCATCTTCGACTTCTGGTACAACTTCGTCTTTTCGCACCGGCAGGCGATCGAGACGGAGAACCATTCGGTCGATGCCGTCGATATGAACCCCTACTTCGGCAAACAGTTCGAGGTCTTCGTGCGGAGCGAGTTCGCCAGAAAAGTCCTCCCGGAGTATACTACCGGGCGATGGTGGTACCGCGGCGAGGAGATCGATCTCGTCGCTGTCCGGGAGAGCGACGCTAGCATTGTCTTTGGGGAGTGCAAGTGGGGGAGCCTTACGGAGAGGGAGGCCCGCGGCGTGCTCACGCGCCTCTCTCAGAAAGCGGAGCATGTCCGGCACAATCGCTACACCAGCGAGCGCTTCTGCCTTGTCGCCGGAGATATCAAGGGGAAAGACCGGCTCCGCGAGGAGGGGTTCCTCGTCTACGACCTCGCGGATATCGAGGCGGCATGCACCGTCGGGTAGTTCCATCCGGGACCGGGCGCTCATTCTCTCTTCTCCTCCGCCTCCCGCCGGACGTTCCCTGTACCCGGCTGGACAAATTGTAAATTCCACTTACAATTTGTCCATATAAGTATGGCTCTGTGAGGGCGATGCGAACTACCTGCTTGAGCATGCCGGACGGGTGCCGAACGCGAACAACACCCTCCGGGACTTGAGACTGCATCCGCCGGGCCTAACATTAATACCGGTGGAGCGCCAAATTCACAACGCTGGAAAGCGATCGATACGGAGGAGTGGAAGATGGAGCCTGGGAGCCGGAGAACCGGGAAGGAGAACGTTGCGGAACCCGGGTCTTCCTACAGCCTCCCGCGGGATTCGACCGCTCCTTCTTCCGTCGGCCCGTCCGATATGCCGAACCCTGAAGAGCCCCGCCCCTCAGTGCAGGAAGACTTCAGGATGCTCATCGAGCGGCACAAAAAGACGCTCGACCTCCTTGCTGAATAATTCATCGACCTCTTTTTACAACCGCGTGCAGCCAGTCGAGAACGTCCTTTCGGGTCTTTTTGCCCCCGGAAACGTCCCGTACAACGGCATTGTTCTCCGCATCGGAGCTTGCGATGATGTACCGTTCCGGGTTCCTCTTCAGTATGAGAGCTGCGAGCAGAAACGCGATCCGCTTATTTCCCTGAACGGATGCCCTGTTGCAATACCATGGAGCATAAACGCGGCCCTCTCGAACGGGTCGGGAATATGGTTGCCGACGGCGATGACGAAGTCGAGGTTTCCGGGGTTGAGCAGCCGCCCTTCGAGACCCCGGTCTTCCTCGACGCCGCTTGCCCGGATGATCTCGACCTGGAAGCCGGTGACTTCCTCGACGGTGAACTCCTCCATACGCTCTCGCAACTCCCCGCCCGCTCTCCGGGCAGAATGCTGAAATGTTGGGGGTGATTGGGAAAAAAGTTGTTCATGAGGTGCTCGTGAATACGTGTCAGGGAATCTGAGATGAGACCCCTTCTCGATGGTTCCGGGAGGAGACCCCAGAACTTATATGAGCGGGAGCGTGTAGGCTGCATGACACCTGGAGGAGTTGAGAGTATGGAACAGAAAGAATTCTCGTGCCCGTTTCGGAAGGCGTTCGGCCCGGAGATGTGCGGGATGCACCGGCGGCTCCACGAGATGATTGCGGCGCCCGGGCAGCGGATGATCTCCGTGGTCCGGGGTGCGGGGATCCCGGTCGATATCCGGGACCTCGAGGATGAGGTCGCGGTCGTCGCCGACCTCCCGGGGGTGGCGAGCGGCGACGTCACGATACGGCTCACCGGCCCAATGGCGTTGCGGATCACCGTCCGACAGAGGGAGGAAGAACGGGAAGGCTACGCCGTCAGGGAGCGGCTGTCCGGCGAGATGACCCGGGTCGTGAACCTTCCCGCGGAGGTCACGGACGAGGGTGCGGCGGCCGCCCTCCGAAACGGCGTGCTGGCGGTGCGGCTGAGGAAGGTTTTAGAAGAGCAGGGGGTCGAGATCCCGGTTCGTGAAGGATAGGGTGGTGAGTTCTGGGGGAGGACCGGAGAGCAAACCGGGCGAATTGCGCAGGCACTGTCTGCGCGATTGATTGCCCGACGGGAACGGTTGCATTGGATTGACCGGAGAGTGTTCGGATTCGTCCAGCGAGGAAGATGCCACCCGTGACGTGGTCGAGGACCGGGCGGCCGGTCTCCCCGCACTTGCGCTGAACCGGGGGCCAGCCCCTCGTTCTATTGTTCCGGCGCCGGAGGAGGTTACGCTCGATTGACCGCTACGTAGATGGCTGAGGACCGCGAGCGGGGAACCGGGAACCCGTCCTCCTGGAGCCCCTCGATGTGGAGTTCGATCGCCTCGTGCATCCGCTCTTCCGCTTCCTCACGGGTCGTTCCGGTGGCCACGCACCGACGGCGAGGTCCGGGGAGTATGCCGAGTAGTTGCCGTCGGTCTGTTCGACGATGACAAGAAATCGATACATTATTCATCCCTCATTTTAAGTCCTGCCTGTTTGAGCACGCTGTTCAGCGTTCCCGGCGCAAGAACATCTGCCGGATGCCCGGCGATGGTGATACGGCCCACCTTGGACGGATGCTTATACTGCCGGTGACTGCCCCGGGTCGCCACCAGGTACCACCCGTCCGCTTCGATCATCTTTATGCAGTCTCTTTCATTCTTTCCCCGCCCATACCCGTTGATCCGGAACCCCGGACGCATCGTGCTGTTACCCTGTACGCATCACGGTCGGGGATTGTGATATCCCTTGTGCTCCTGGTTTCCCGATCAGTTCCCTCAGTACACCTCTTCGCCGGGATCGCACCCCGGCCCGGGGGTCCGCCACGTCCCCGGTGTAAATGTCGGGTGAGACCCGACCGGCATCGAGCTCCCGCACCGGCACGAGTAGCCAGCGGTAGGTCTTCTGGATCGTCCTTGCAACCGTCCTACGGGCCGTATCAAGGTTATTCTCCGGGAGATCGCTTCCGTTGATGGTTGCCCCTCTTCTCGCGTGCACTTTCGGGCCGCAGGCCGCAGGTATATAAAGAGCCGTCCCGATATTGCTGTAAAGGGGATGGATCGTCACCCCGGAACGTTCAGGAGGATGAAATATGAAAAGAACGTTTTTCCGATCCGATGGAATGGAACTTGAGATCCTCTATCCCCCATATTGTCAGGTATGCGGTAATCCCATCCCTGACTGTTTTGCAGATACTTTCCCCTACTGTGCGGCATGCAGAAACAGGCCGGATAGAGACGACCCTCCCGTCCGTGTCCGGGCGTTCGGAAAATACCTTTTTGAGGAAGAATTTCCTGATGACGTTCTCAGCAGCGAGATCCGGAGGCTGAAGACGGACGAAACCCTTGTCCCGCAGCTCCTGGAATGTCTCTTCTATGCGATCGATCACCAGTACCCGGACTTCCGGGAGTTTGATATTGTCGTTCCGGTTATGCGGGGTACAGGCTCCGGAGGCTACAGTCCCCCGGCGCTCCTGGCAGAAGGCGTCGCATCCCGCTATGGGATGCGATATCTGGACGCCCTGTATAAGAGTAAAGTATATCGCCCAATGCATAGCATCTCTGATCACCTCGAAAAGGAGAAGGAGATCGCAGGGAATGTTGGATGTCGGTACCGGTTCAATGGCGAGTCGGTTCTCCTGATCGACGATACCTGCATCACCGGGGCGACAAAGCGGGAGTGCGCCGCGGTGTTGCGGGCGCATGGTGCAGGTGAGGTCTGGTCGCTTGTCCTCGGGAGGATGGTCAACCGAAAACACCTGGAAATTCTCGGGAGTTACAATGGATAATCTTTCTATCAGGGAGATTGCCTTTCTTGCCGCCCTCAACGACAATCAGGCCCTGAAGCGGCAGGGGTACGCCGAATACTTCCGTGACCCGGCGGTTCTCCGCGACCTCTACGCTGATACCTTCGAGCCGGGTGCGAAGCCCCGTCGGGCCTATCCCGGCCCGCTCATCGCACGGGCGGAGGAGATCCGGGAGAAAGGTCTTCTTGCGTTCTATATCGATACGCTTACGGGCTACAGGCAGAAAGGCGTCCGGATTCTGCCGGTCTTTGATGCCGGATACCCGGGGAGGCTTCTGGGGATTCGGGATCCCCCTTTTCTCCTCTACCAGGTGGGCCGCGAGGAGACCCTCGCAAAGCCGGCGGTTGCCGTCGTCGGCACGAGAACGATCTCCCGGGCGGGTATCGAGAGAGCCCGGGAGACGGTGGATCTTCTGGTTCGCCTCGGTTACGTGGTCGTGAGCGGGCTTGCTCTCGGGACGGATGCCTGCGCTCATACGGCCGCGATCGACTGCGGAGGCGAGACGGTGGCGGTCCTGCCGGGCGACGTCACGGTTGTTGTTCCGGGGGAAAACCGGACTCTTGCCGCGAGCATCGCCGGTTCGGGTTCGCTGCTCGGTGAAATCACACACCTTGCGGGGATGCACAAAGGCAGGTTCCTTGAGAGGAACCGCATCACGAGCGGCCTCTCCGACGGTGTGGTCGTCATCGAGACCGGCAAATCCGGGGGTTCCGTCCGGCAGGCGGAGACGGCGTTCCGGCAGGGACGACCGGTCTACGTTCTGGAGCCTGACTGTTCGGACGCAAAGGCCGTAGCCGGGTATCAGCACCTTGTCTCGTGCGGGGCGATCCCGGTCGAATCCCCCGGCGGCCTCTCCCCGCACTTTGCGAGGATGCAGCACCCGCCCTCACGAGTGACGACGCTCGCGGATTTCTGGTGATGGGTTCTACAATCTTTTTCTTCTTTCAATACACCCGCTTCTCCGGGACTGCTCCCCGCACCCCGCCCCGGGGGTCTTCGACGTCGCCGGCATACCGCGGGATGACGTGGACGTGCAGGTGCATCACCGTCTGGCCGGCGGCCTCGCTGACGTTCACGCCGACGTTGTAGCCGTCGGGACGGAACCGGTCGTCGAGGAGGGTTTTCGCCTCCCGGACGAGGGCGAGGAGGGCGGCGTGTTCCGCATCGGTCGCGTCGAAGAAGTCCGCGACGTGGCGGAAGGGGATGAGGAGGAGGTGGTCGGGGCGATTTGGTCGAAGCCGAACTCCGAACATTTGGTCGAGAGCTCCGAACATTTGGTCGAGAGCTCCGAACATTTGGTCGAGAGCTCCGAACATTTGGTCACAAGCTTCGAACATTTGCCGGGGAACTTCGAACATTTGCCGGGGAACTTCGAACATCTGGATATTGCACGAGATTGCGGAACCGGTCAGATCTCTGCAGAAAGCGCCCGGAGAACTTGTTGGGGTGACGATCCTCTGCCTCTGTGAGGTGGGTTCCTGACCCTTGATGAACTGGTAGCCCTCCTCCGGGTTTATATCCCCGGTCGCCCGATGGAGGAGAACGGCATCCGCCGATCCGAAAGAGATAATGCCCCCTGGATGGTAAATCATCATAGAGTTGTCCGATGCACCCTCTCATCTGTGAGAAGATCTCCGAGATTGCCCGCGTCGCTCGACGCCGCCGTGTAAGGAGGCTTGGGATCTTCGGCTCGGCGACGAGCGACCGGTTCGACCCTGCAGCAAGCGACATCGATTTTGTCGTCGAGTTCGAACCGATGACTCCAGCGGAGCATGCAGAGGCTTATTTTGGTCTCGCAGAAGATCTGGCCCGGCTCTTTTGCCGCAAGATCGATCTCGTCGAGCGATCGGCGATCAGAAACCCGATCTTCCGTGAGTCCGTGGAAGAAACCTGCAAAGATGTCTATGCCGTCGCGTGAAGCACAGAAGTATCTCTACGATATTGCCGGGGCCGCCGACTATATCGCGCAGTTCACCGCCGGAAGATCCTTTGAGGAGTATCGTACCGATCCCATGCTGAGGTCTGCTGTCGAGCGGCAGTTCGAGATCATCGTCTGCCAGCAAGCGCTCGAAGTCATCTTCCCCAAGGAACGTACCATTCTCCATCCGCTTTTTATCAAGTACATATCCTTTAATGGCAAATTCCGTTAACACCCGAGTCGCCCACTGACGGAACTGGGTGGCTCTTCGGGAATTGACGCGATACCCAACCGAGATTATGGCATCAAGGTTGTAGTAGTCAAGAGTCCGTGAAACTTCACGATCACCCTCGATTTGAACTGTTAGATATTTTCTAATAGTTGCATCACGGGTCAACTCGCCGCTTTCGTAGATGTTTTTCAGGTGTACGTTTATTGTCGGAACAGTCACATCGAAGAGCGCCGCCATCATCTTCTGGCTTAACCAGATGGTTTCGTCCTCGTACCTGACCTCGATTGAGTCTTCACCGGCGGCCGAGGTAAATAGCAAAAATTCAACCGTGCTGTTCCGTATCAGTTTCTTTTCATCTCCGCTCATAGTTCCACCCCTGCTCGTACGATATTGTGGAGACCCTGCCGATCGCCGGGCTTTCTCTTCTGTGATCCCCGGATCTTCTATGGCGGTTCATGATGCACTCCTCGTTCATATCCGTCAGGAGAAACGCCTTCTCCTAACGGCCCGGGCGCCACCCGAGGGGGGATGGCTATTCGAAGCCGGGACGATCTGCTCAAAGGACTGCCGCCCTGTTCCACGACCTCCCGCCAGACCGCAGGAGGGATGAATACCTCTGAGAAACGACGAAGCAGGTTGATACGGCCGATCAGCGAGAGGTGGATGAGCGGCGAAGAATTGCTAACTGCGAGCGGCATAGGCGATGTCCCGGTCGAGGTCCTCGTCGGCGTAATGCCGGGGGATCTTCCGTGCCCCGAGCAGTTCCTCCCACTCCCACCGGGTCATCTCCGCCAGCGCCGCCGCCTTCCCGGAGGAGAGGATGCCCCGCTGGTAGAGCGCCACGGCAAGCTCCCGCTGCAACTCGGCGGCAACGGTGTCGGGAGGGAGCCGAAGCGCCTGTACGATATCCTGGGGGACGGTGATGGTAACATCGGTCATAGCCGCTTCACCTGATAGATAATGGATGGGAGGGAGAACCGATAAATTTGGTGGTGAGCGAGGGGCGGAGAGATCCTTCCCGGTCGATGGCGTATTGTCGGATGTATCCAATCCTGTGATAGTGAAGATAACCACAACATCGATATTGACCCTACTATGATTGATCCTTATGGATCGCGAGAGGTATTTTCATTACCCGATAAAATGTCCTCATTGCGGTGAATGCAATATCGGTGGGGGACTTTTCTGTGGTGGATGCGGAAACCTTATCCACATACCACGAATTCTGACGTACCTTGAAAAATTCATCGAATTTAAGGCTCCACAAGCAGTTCATAAATCCGAAAACATCGAGAGCATCTTTGCCTGCGAGTTCGAACGACAACCCTTTGGTTATCGCTATACGGCCATGCACCGTGTGGGAACCGGCGATCTCGCTATCAGGTTTTG
>NZ_JMIO01000034.1 GCF_000691865.1 Methanoculleus sp. MH98A
GACACGCATGAACAAAACTAAGCTATATGATGCCACTTTTGAAAGATTGACAGCCTTAAAATCCTATAAACTAATATCCGTTAAGAAACGCAGACTAAGAGTGACAGAAAGGGGTTTTAACTTTCTCAAACATGATAACAAACAGTACTATCTTGGGAAGATTCTCTTAACAGATAAATATCGGCGTACACAACATCCTGATGTCTTTCTTGCCTGCTACAGAGAGTTTGTTACGCTATCAGATGAAAAAAGAGCAAGTATAAGAAAGTTCATATTGAGAGGAAGGGGAGATGAGGACGAGGATCTTTCCGAAGGGGATTCCACGTCCTATAGGGAATTCATAGCAAATGTTGCTGGAAGATGTGGAAAAGCGGATGACATCGTAGGAAGAATTTGTGATCAAGCCTTGAGAAATGTAATTGTTGGTACTATCGCCCCTATTGATTTGCCAGTTGAAGGGTTATCCCAGATCGTTGCAGAATTTGATGCGCTTGAAGAGTTTTTCTTAACAAGTGACCCCATTAAAGCTGATCTTGGTGTCAATTCTGAAGGAGTCAAAACGTTAGTCATAGAAAATATGTTAGAACTTCATTTAGAAGATGTAATTCGGCGGAATTTCCATCAACTGTTCCCTGACTTAGAGATTGTCGATAAGAACCAGCATTATCGTACAAGAGATGGCACCTATATTGACATCTTCTGTAAGCATAAGCAGGACGACAAATACACCGTCATTGAATTAAAAAGAGACAAATCGCCCTCAAGTGCGTTAATCCAACTATTAGACTATATGAATCAGATAATGAAGGAATTCAATACCGATAAAGTGACAGGAATTCTCATATGCAAAGAAATAGATCGGCGAACCAAGTCTGCGTTAGGTGCAATCCAAGGCAATATGCCCGAAGGCAGCAACATCTCTGTAATTGAGTTCAACTTAAAAATGGAGTATAGTTGCATGTGATTGGAGGAGAGCACCATACTACCGACTGCCTGTGACATAATCATTCCATGAATATGAGGGTTCGAGCACCGCGGGTGTGAATTATAGAGACAGGGGAGGGGGCATGCCCCCTCCCCGTCAGCCCCTCCCCCAGACGCGATATCCCCACGGTCCACTGCATCGGGCTTTGTCCTCGCTTTGGTTGTCACATCAACCGTGGCAGGAACCCTAATGCCTTTTCACGCTCGTGCTCACAGTGCCGCCGCGTCCATGCTTCCGGTCACTTCCTACCCATCCACCATACACCCCGCCGGAACCCCCTCTCCCCCGCGCTACCTATAAATACCCGGATAGATACCCCTCATTGAGGCGAAGCGCAGTGAGAAGCGAACTTGAGGAAGAGATCGCGAAGCTCTCTTCCCTTGCACGGGAGCGGGGCGCGGAAGCGCGGCGGATAGCGGCCCACGACGTCGTCGTCGCGGAGTGGGTGCGGTTCAAGTGCCGGTTCGGGTGCAAGGGCTATGGAAAGCACATGTCCTGCCCGCCCTACGCCCCCACCCCCGCCGAGACCGGGCGGCTGCTCGGCGAGTACAGCACCGCTCTCCTTCTGCGGTTCGAGGGCATCCCCGGGCATCCCGGCCTCAAACCCGACGAGATACCGCTCGACTTCCACCCGTTCTTCCGCGACCTCATCCTCTGGGTGAACTCGACGGTGCACCTCCTCGAGAAGACGGCGTTCTACGACGATTTCCCGAAAGCCTTCGGGTTCGGGGGATACCCCTGTATCTACTGCGAGCACCTGCACTGCGTCGCCGAGGAGCACGAGGGAGCCGTCGACGAGAGCATCCGCAGGCTCTGCCGGCACATGGATCTCGTCCGCCCGACGATGGAGGGTGCCGGGATCGACGTCTTCTCCACCGCCCGGAAGGCCGGATGGGACCTGCACGTCGTTCCCTGCCGCGACCTCGAGTACGGGAAGATCGAGCACGGCAACATCACCTCGGTAGGCCTCGTCCTCATCGAGTGATGTACCGGCCTTCAGTCGTCCCGGACGCCCCGGATGAACTCCTCGGTCATGTGCCAGGCGTCGTCGTCCCGGAATTGCACCGGAGGGTGCTTCATGAAGTAGGCGGACGGTGCTATGAGCGGGCCGCCGATGCCCCGGTCGAGAGCGAGCCTGCAGCACCGGATGGCATCGATGACGATCCCCGCGGAGTTGGGCGAGTCCTCGACGGAGAGGCGGAGTTCGATCTGCATGGGAACGTCCCCGAACAGCCGTCCTTCCATTCTGAGAAAGCAGACCTTGTTATCCTTCTGCCAGCAGACGTAGTCGCTTGGGCCGATGTGGATGTTGTCATCGTCGAGAGGCACTTCGAGAACCGATTGCACCGCTTCGGTCTTTGACGTCCTCTTCGAGGCAAGGCGGTCGCGGTTGAGCATGTTCAAAAAGTCGGTGTTACCGCCGGTGTTCAACTGGTAGGTCCGGTCGAGCCGCACTCCCCGTTGCCTGAAGAGGTTCGCGAGGACCCGGTGGGTGATCGTCGCCCCGAGCTGGGCCTTGACATCGTCGCCGACGACCGGAAGGCCGCGTTCGCGAAACCTTGCCGCCCAGGCCGGATCGCTCGCGATGAAGACCGGCATGTTGTTGACGAGGCCGACGCCCGCCTCCAGCGCACAATCGGCATAGAACCGTGCGGCCTCCTCGGAGCCCACGGGGAGGTAGTTGAGCAGTATCTCGGCGCCAGATTCCTCGAGCACCCGGACGACGTCCTCGCGCGACGCTTCCTCCTCGTCGGCGAGCACGAACCTGCACTCCTCCCGATAACCCTGCATATGCGCGGGAAAGCCATCCAGCACCCGCCCCATCCGGACGGCGACACCGGTTCCCGGCATCTTTGGGCAGAAGGCCGTGGTGCAGTTCGGGGGGGCGAACATCGCTTCGGAGACGTCCTTTCCGACCTTCCTCGCATCGATATCGAACGCCGCAGCCACCTCGATGTCGGACGGCCGGTAGCCGCAGAGGTCCCAGTGCATCAGCCCGATTGCGTCCTTCTCGCTCTTCCCCCGATAGTACTCAATCCCCTGAAGCAGCGAACTGGCACAGTTCCCGACGCCCACGATTGCAATCCTGATCGAGTCCACAAAAGCCCCCCGATAGCTCCGGTACGCGCCCAACACACCCCTCTTTAGGCGGGTGCGCCGGGTGCAGGTTGAGACGATGCAACCCTCTCCGGGTTGCGTTTTTGAGTATAATACGGAGCGGGAAATATAAGGGTATGGTTCGGGAAGCACCTGACGGTCATGGATGATCCCTGCAGGCCCGGCGGCGTTCCATGCGGCCCGGCCGTATCTCCTGGTGCATGCGGACAGACGATATATCGCCCGAATCCCGGTGAGGTGTCTCCGGGGTATGGGGGTATGGGGGTATGTCGTCTCCTGAATTCGTCGGGGAATGCTGAGATTGCACTCTCCTGGCAAGAGATGCAGATGGGGGCGGAGCGGGTTTCCCCTCGCGACGGTGGGGCTCGTCCTCTTTGATCCTGTCTTCTTCCCGCCTGCGGCAGGCCCCACTCTCCGCAACGTTTTATTACTTCCACACATCCATACCGGCATAATCCAGATCCTGGAGGTATTGGATTATGGTTGATTTCGAACATGCACTCATCGGAGAAGCGCTCGTCGGCGAAGGGCCGGAGGTTGCCCACGTCGATCTGGTCATCGGGAAGAAAGGGAGCAGCGTGGAGCAGGCATTCGTCACGGCGCTTGCATCGCCTGCACGGGGGCACACGCCGCTCCTTGCCGTGCTCACCCCGAACATCCCGGCGAAGCCCCCGACGCTGATGGTCAACAAGGTCACCATCAAGAATGCGGATCAGGCCCTCCTGATCTTCGGCCCGGCCCAGGCCGCCGTCGCGAAGGCCGTGGTGGACTGTGTCGCGGAGGGCGTCATCCCGGAGGCGGAGGCCGACAACCTGTTGATCATAGCATCGGTCTTCATCGAGTGGGACGCGGCGGACAAGAAGAAGATCTACGACTGGAACTACGAGGCGACGAAGCTCGCCGTCCGCCGGGCCGTCAAGGGCGAACCGACGATGAACGAGGTGCTCGCACAGAAAGATACCGCGAAGCATCCCTTTGCGTGAACTGCCGGCGTGCACCGGCAGGAGCGTGGGGGCGTAGCCGAATGCCCCGAATTGATTGGGCGCGATGCGTTCCGTCGCTCCTTAAGATGTCTCTTTTTGCATGTGAAGGATCACGCTGTCGATGAGGGATGCGGAAAAGGTGCTATGCTCTTACAGGAGAGAATTGAAAGAAAAAGTCGAACCGAAGTTCCTGATGCGCCGACCGGGACTCGAACCCGGGTTTAGGCGTTGGCAACGCCTAGTGATAACCACTACACTATCGGCGCACGCCCGTGCTTTCGCACTGTGTGCCTTACAACATGAGTTTTTCAGGCTAATAAGCCTATCGAAGCGCGGCCCGGATCGGGCGGTGCCGCCCCTGCAGGATCGCATGATGGGCGGCGTTTCCGGTCTAACGGTTGGCCCTGCGGTGGCCGGCCGCACCGCCCCCGCGCACCTACCGGTGACCGTGGTCGAGCGCCTTCTTGATGTTTCGGTTTGCCAGTATCCAGAGCCCCGGTGTCAGGACCAGGATGAAGACGGCCATGGCGTAGGCGAAGATCTCGGCGGAGAAGAGCAGGAAGTTGAAGATGCCGTGCAGCACCATCCCGAGCACAAGCCCCTGAAGGATAATCGCCGGCCGGCGTTCGGCGGCCGTGAACTTGGCCCGGCCGAGGGCGTAGCCCCATACGCCGGCGAAGAGCGCGTGCCCCGGAACAGAGAAGATCGCGCGGACGGCGATCGTGCTGAGGGCGAGCGCCGGCGACGTCAGGTATGCCGTAAAGACGTAGAGGATGTTTTCGAGCGTTGCGAGCCCGAGGGCGGCGGCGGCGGCGTAGACGATGCCGTCCATCGGTTCGTCGAACTCGGTGTTGCGGTAGGCGAACCGGCGCACGACCGCAAACTTGCCGTACTCCTCGACGATGGGCGCGACGACGGCGCCCATGATCAGCGGGGATACGATGAAGAGGCCGAAGAAGCCTTCGACGAAGGCGACGGGAAACGTGACGAGGACGCCGAGGAGGAAGATCTTTACGATCAGGGCCGCCGGTTCGGGCTCGTATTTATCCCTGCGGTAGAAATACCACGCCCAAAACACCCCCGGCGCCAGCGCCAGGGCAAGGATTACCAGCGGCTCGACGACCATGCTGATCGGGATTCATGGTTTCGGAGAGGAAGAGTCTTTCCGTCCACGAGGATTGCCGAACAATACCTCCTTTGAGAGGAGGATCGTAAGGCTACTGTTCCCTGGCGCGGCGGGAGGCTGGATCTCCCACCACCCGAGCTTCGCGCTCCTCACTGGCGCTCCATGCCGGGATGTTCTCCTGCCCGGTTATCAGGCGCTTGGTTTTCTCCTTTTCAGTGCTCCATCAAAAAGAGGGTTATTCGGGGAGGAGACGGTACTCCGGAGCGAGCCCCTCGAGCACCAGCAGCCCGTAGTACCGGAAGAAGGTAACGAACGGTACCGCGATCAGGAGCGCGACCGGGATGGCGATGATAAGGTAGGGGATCAAGAGCGCGAGGAGCAGCACGATGTTCGCCTGGATTGCGGCGAGAAGCACGATCCCGATGAGCACGAACGGTATCGCGATGATCAGCAGTGCGAGGATGATCACGACCGCCTGCGCGATCGCGGCGATGAGGCCAAGCACGAGTCTGGTGACGACGTAGACGAGGATCTGCCAGAACTGGCCGGACATCGTCGCGAAAAGCCGCCGCCACCCCTCGATAACCCCGCAGTCTTCATGGATCATGATCGGGACGACGAAGTCGGTGGTCAGGAGAAAGACGATCCCGAAGAGGAGGGCCGCGACCAGGATGATCGGAATGAACGCAAGGACGAGTGCAGCACCGCCGATACCCGACCCCCCGAGCCCGACGATCATGAGGATGAACGCCATCATGGCGAGGATCAGGATCAGCGTGAGGCCTACCTGGAAGAGGAAGAGCCGCACCCCTTTTCCGAGCCGCTCTCCAAAGAAGGGCCTGATATGGATGTCATTCGTCCGCAACATGTCGACGAAGACGAACTGCAACACCGTGCCGATGATCCACCAGATGAGAGCGATCGCAAGCACGACGAGGACGAACCCCACAATGAGCGGCGCGATATCGGGGAGGGACTCCGCGAAGCCGGGGGGGAGGTCGCCCTCTCCGAGGTCATACCCGGAGGTGTTCGGGAAACTTACGCCCCCTCCCACAAAGAGCGCAATCAGGGCCAGGCGGAGCCATACGCCCCACCTGATCGGCCAGAGCAGACTTTTGGTGCGCTGGAAGGCACCATCCAGTCTGTTGAATGCATACATTTCTTCAGCCATGTCTCTCACGTAGAAGATGTTCTTCGTCTCATTAATACCTTGTTTTAGTAAACGGATCCTCCTGACCCGGCCGCCCATCGTATGCTCATGGGTTTTTGAGGAAACCGGTTTTTCAACACCTTAATGTAGTCCGTTCACCACACTATAGAACGAATGATCCCTCTCATGCTTGACCTGACGGGCAGGAGGGTGCTCATATTCGGCGGAGGCGACGTCGGTGCCCGAAAGGCTACGTACTTTGAGCATGAGGCGGAGGTGACGGTGATCAGCCGTTCGTTCTCGCCGGACCTCGACGGTCTCGCGGTCCGGCGGCAGGAGGCCGATCTTTTGGAGCTTTCGGACGAGGCGCTCCGGGGCTTTCTTTCGGGTGCATTCCTCGCGGTAGCCGCGACGCCGGATTCGGGCCTCAACGACCGTATCGGCAGATTGTGCGCCGAGGCCGGCGTTCTCTTCAACAACGCCGCCGGTGAGCCCGGCGACGTCATCATCCCTTCGGTCGTCCGGGGCAGCCGCTATCTGGTCGCTATCAGCACCCGCGGAAAGAGCCCCGCCGTATCGCGGTACCTCCGTACGAGGCTCGAGGCGGATTACGCAGACCTCGATAAGATGATCGAACTGCAGGAGGAGGTCCGCTCGATGCTCCGGGAGACCGAACCGGCGCAGGCACAGCGGTCCCGCATCCTCTGGAAGATCCTCTTGGACGACGAGATCCGGGCAGCGCTCGCCACCGATTACGGCCGGGCACGCGCACTGGCGATCGAGAGGTACCTCCATGCCTGAACCGTTCACCATCCCCCTCGCGCTCGCGGGGATCAGCCACCATACTGCAGACATCGCCACGCTCGAGACGTTCCGGTTTCCCGACGAAGCGGCGTTTCTCCGCGAGGCGCGGGAACGGTTTCGTGGCGCGCTCCTGCTCCAGACCTGCAACCGCATCGAGGTTCTGGTGCAGGGCGACGCACGGAGCCTCGAAGGGTTCCTGCAGGAGAAAGGCAGGCACGGCTTTACGGTCATCGAGGGCGAGGCCGTGCCCCGCCATCTCCTGGAACTGGCCGCAGGGATCGACTCGCTGATCGTCGGGGAAGACCAGATCCTCGGGCAGCTCAAGCAGGCGCTCGCGGCTGCGGAGGAGGCGGGAGCCTGCTGCAGCGCCATCGGCCTCTGCATCAAGAAGGCAGTGCACGCGGGAGTCCGTGTCCGGCGCCAGACGCAGATCAACCGGGGAGCGGTCTCGGTCGGCTCCGCGGCCGTGACGCTTGCGGAGAACCTCCTCGGCACCCTGCGCGACCGGCATATCCTGGTCGTCGGGAGCGGAGAGATGGGTGTGCTGGTGGCGCAGGCGCTCGCCGCCAGGGGTCTCACGGCCATCTACGTCGCCAACAGGACCTACGAGCGCGCGGTGATGCTTGCGGATAAGATCGGGGGACGCGCGGTCAATTTCAAGGACCTCTACCGTTACGTCGCGCTCTCCGACGTTGTCATCTCCTGCACCGCCGCACCGCACCCGGTCATCCGGACGGAGGATATCCGGGCGGTGATGGAGGAGCGGCTCTGGCCGCTCGATACTCACCCCCGCCACCTGATCCTCATCGACATCGCCCAGCCCCGCGACGTCGAGGAGGGGGTGCGGTCGATCGAAGGCGTGCACCTCTTCACCATCGATGACCTCAGAAACGTCAACGACGCAGCCATGGAGTCCCGGAGGAGCGAGGCGGACCGGGCACGAGGGATCATCGACGAGGAGGCCGAACACTTCGTCCGGCTCCTCCGCCGGACGGCGGCCGACGAGACGCTCGCCCTCCTCTACACCTGGGCGGAGTCGATCCGGGCGCGTGAACGCGACCGGGCGCTCGCCCGCCTGGGGCAGAAGGACGACCGCACGGCGGAGGTTGTCGACGACCTGACGCATGCGCTCACCAAAAAACTCCTCTCGGACGTGACGACAGCCATCCGTGCGTGCGCGGAGTGCGGCGATGTAGCAACGGCAGAGGCCCTGATGAGGGCGATTACCCGGGGAGAACCATGTTTCCAGAACGAAGAATGAGACGGATGCGGCGGCGGATTATTCAGCCGCTCCTCCGCGAAACCGAACTTCGAAAGACCGACCTTATCGCGCCGGTCTTCGTGGACGAATCGATCAGCGCACCGCTTCCGATCGCCTCGATGCCGGGGCAGTTCCGGTACCCGGTGGACGCCGTCGCCGACTATTGCCGGTCTCTCTCCGACGCCGGCATCCGGGCGGTGATCCTCTTCGGGGTTCCGGCCGCAAAAGACGGCGCGGCGACCGAAGCCTACGCGGCGGACGGCGTCGTCCAGCGGGCCGTCCGGAGCATCAAGGAACGATTGGCGGAGATGGCGGTCGTGACCGACGTCTGCGCCTGCGAGTACACCGACCACGGCCACTGCGGCATCGTCGGGGAGACTGTCGACGGCCCCGATCTCCTAAACGACCCCTCGCTCGAACTGATGGCGCAGATAGCCGTCTCCCATGCACGGAGCGGCGCCGATATCGTCGCGCCGTCGTGCATGCTCGACGGGATGGTGCGGGCGATCCGGCAGGCTCTCGACGCCGCCGGCTTTACGGACATCCCGATCATGTCCTACTCCTCGAAGTTCGCGAGCGCCCTCTACGGGCCGTTCCGCGACGCTGCCGACTCGGGATTTTCGTTCGGCGACCGGACGACCTACCAGATCTGCCCGGGCAACGCCCGTGAGGCGGTGATGGAGTCGGAGCTCGACATGGCCGAAGGAGCGGATATCCTGATGGTCAAGCCCGCGGGGGCCTACCTCGACATCCTCGCGGCCGTCGCGGAGTTCGGGCTGCCGGTCGCGGCCTACCAGGTCAGCGGGGAGTACGCGATGATCAAGGCCGCCGCAGAACGCGGGTGGCTGGACGAGCGTGCCGTCGCCCTCGAGACCCTCACCGCCATCAAGCGCGCCGGGGCCGACCTGATCATCACCTACTTTGCAGAAGACGCGGCGAGGTGGCTCGATGAAGAGCAGTGAACTCTTTAATCGTGCAAAAACCCTGATGCCGGGCGGTGTCAGCAGCCCTGTCCGGGCGATCAAACCGTATCCGTTCTACGTGGAGCGCGCCGCAGGCTCCCGTCTCTCGACCGTCGACGGGACCGATCTCATCGACTGCTGCCTCGGCTACGGCCCCCTCATCCTCGGGCACGCCCACCCCGCGGTCCGGGAGGCGATCGAGCGCCAGCTCGAGAAAGGGTGGCTCTACGGTACACCGACGCCGCTCGAGCTCGACCTTGCGGGCATCATTACCGGCGACCATCCTGCGGTCGAGATGGTCCGTTTCGTCTCGTCGGGCTCCGAAGCGACGATGGCCGCGATCCGGCTCGCTCGCGGCTACACGGGCAAGCAGGATATCATCAAGATCGAGGGCGGGTTCCACGGCGCCCACGACGCGGTCCTCGTCAAGGCCGGGTCGGGGGCGACGACCCTCGGGGTGCCCGACTCTGCGGGCGTCCCTGCGAGCCTCGTGGCGCACACCCGGCAGGTTCCCTACAACGACCCCGAGGCGCTGGAAGCCCTCCTCGCCGGAAACGACGACGTCGCCGCGTTCATCCTCGAGCCGGTCATGGGGAACGTCGGCCCGGTCCTCCCTGACGACGGCTACCTCGCCGACGTCCGGGAGATCACCGCCGCCCACGACGTCCTCCTCATCCTCGACGAGGTGATCACCGGCTACCGGGCCGGGATCGGCGGCGCGGAGGTGCTCTACGGGGTAAAGCCGGATCTCGCCACGTTCGGCAAGATCATCGGCGGCGGCCTCCCCATCGGGGCGTTTGGGGGGCGGCGCGATATCATGGAACTGGTCGCTCCCGCAGGACCCGTCTACCAGGCCGGCACGTTCAGCGGCAACCCGGCAAGCCTTGCGGCGGGGTACGCGACCCTCCGCCACCTCCACGAGCATCCGGAGGTCTACCGGCGGCTCGACGAGGCCACGCGGGCGATCGGGGAGGCCGCCGCGGATGCGGGCAGAGGCTCGTTCGTCAGATTGGGTTCGCTCTTCAAGCACTTCTTCCGCAGCGAGCCGCCGCGGGACTACCGCGAGGTCAAAGAGTGCGACACGGAGGCGTTCTCGCGGTTCTGGAAGGCGATGCTCGAGGCAGGGGTCTTCCTCCCGCCGTCGCAGTTCGAGACGAACTTCCTCTCCGCCGCACACACGGAACAGGACATCAAACAGATAGCGGAAGGATACGGATCATGTCTCTTCGCATAGGCACACGGGGAAGCGCTCTCGCGCTTGCGCAGACGAACAAGGTGGTCGGCATGCTCGCCGACCGGGGTATCGAGGCGGAGGTCGTCACGATCGCGACCGAGGGCGACACCGCGACCGGGGTCCCGCTCCACGCCATCGGGGGGCAGGGGGTCTTCGTCCGGGCGCTCGACGACGCCATCCTCCGCGGCGAGATCGACGCCGCGGTGCACAGCATGAAAGACATCCCCGCGGCCCGCCCGGCAGGGCTCGCCTGCTCTGCGGTGCTCGAGCGGGACTCGCCCGCCGATTTCCTCGCGCACGAGTGCCCCCTCGATGCGGTCTCCGTCATCGGGTCGTCGAGCACCCGGCGCCGCGCCCAGCTCCTCCGCGACGCCCCGGCGCTTGAGGTGAAGCAGCTTCGCGGGAACGTCGATACCCGGATACGGAAACTCCGTGAGGGGCAGTACGACGCCATCGTGCTCGCGGAGGCGGGTCTTGAGCGCCTCGGGCTCACGCTGCCCGGTGAGCCCCTCCCCACCGACCGGTTCGTCCCGTCGCCGAACCAGGGGACCATCGCGGTCGTCTGCCGGGACGACCCGGCCGTCGTCGACGCCTTCGCGCCGCTCGACCACGCCCTGACCCGCCTCGACGTCGAGATCGAACGCGCCGTCATGGAGGAGGTCGGCGGCGGGTGCTTCACCCCGCAGGGGATCTACTGCCGGGACGGCGACCTGATCGCCGAGGTGCTCGCGCTCGACGGTTCCCGGTGGGAGCGGATCGAGCGCCACGTCGCGACCGTCGGCGAAGCCCGGGAGTGGGGGCGGGCGCTGCGTGTGCAGGCGGTCGGACTGATCCGGGAGGCTCATGCGGCACTGGGGATAAAACCATGACAGGAAAAGCGTATCTTGTGGGGTCCGGCCCGGGCGGACTCGGCCTCATGACGATAAGGGCCCGCGAGGTGATCGACAGTGCGGACGTGATCCTCTACGACCAGCTCCCGGGCGAGGAGATCCTTGCAACCCTCCCGCGGAACGCCGAGCTCGTCGACTGCGGGAAGTACGGGGGGAACCACACCCTCGAACAGGACGAGATCGAGGCGCTGATGGTCGAGCGGGTCAGGGCAGGGAAGACGGTCGTGCGCCTGAAAGGCGGCGACCCCTTCCTCTTCGGCCGCGGCGGGGAGGAGGTCGAGACCCTCCGGGAGCACGGTATCAGGGTCGAGGTGGTGCCGGGAGTGACGAGCGCCATCGCCGTCCCGGAGATGGTCGGGATCCCGGTCACCCACCGGCGATACGCGTCGCAGGCGACCTTCATCACCGGCCACGAAGACCCCACGAAACCCGAGTCCGCCCTCGACTGGGAGGTCCTCGCACGCCTGAAGGGGACCCTCGTCATCCTGATGGGCGTAAAGAACCTCCCCGCCATCGCGGCGGCCCTCACGGCGAACGGCAAGGACCCCGCGACCCCGGTGGCAATCATCGAGCGGGGGCTCCGGCCCGACCAGCGGGTGACGGTCGGGACGCTCGCCGATATCGCCGAAAAAGCCCGCGCTGCCGGCGTCCGGCCCCCGGCGGTGATCGTCATCGGCGGGGTTGTGGAACTGTATGAGGGGTGAAGGGAGCGCCCCCTTCCCTCACCAGTGTCGGTGCGGTTCTTTTTTTTTGGCGCTTATTAAGTCGCGTTGCGACGAATTAAACAGTTGAACAAGGAAAAAGCCCGATATA
This sequence comes from Methanoculleus sp. MH98A, assembly GCF_000691865.1. GTDB lineage: Archaea > Halobacteriota > Methanomicrobia > Methanomicrobiales > Methanoculleaceae > Methanoculleus. Next base: position 12,327 of record NZ_JMIO01000034.1, read on the forward strand.
CTGGACTGTGGTGCTATCGCCCTTGGGGGAGGGGCTGACGGGGAGGGGGGAGCATCCCCCCTCCCCTGTCTCCACACCCAAAATGGATGTTCCATGGAGACTCGTTAATATGAAGCAATGATCCCCTCAGGAACAAATATGGAATATCCGGAGGGTTTTGAGGATCCTTATCTGCGAGATGATGCCTAGAACCCC
>NZ_JMIO01000035.1 GCF_000691865.1 Methanoculleus sp. MH98A
AATGCGAATGTAGTGGATGGGAATAAAGCAGAGTGGCATTTGACCGGATCAGAAGTGTTTACAACAGAGATCTACGCTAAAAGTGAAGTGCCGGTGTTTGCGTTACCCGGATTTGGCGCACTGATTGCACTTATCGGACTGAGTTGTGCAACCTTATTGTTAATACGAAAGAGAGTATGAAGAAATAATGGCTTTATAGAACCATTATCTGTTTTTAGAGCCGTATGCGATTGATTTTGACTTTCGAGACAATCGAATTAACAAGACTCAACTAACAAGACCCGTGAACATCTCGCGACGCAGATCAATATTTCCGATAGCTATTGCTCCGATCTCCAATCTCAATCACGGTGATGACCATCACATTGTCCTCGATCACAAGAATAATCCGGTACTGTCCTACACGAAGAGAGTATAGCGGACTGTTCTGGTTTCCCTTCAGTTTCTTAACGTGAAATCGGGGATACGGCTCATCTGCCAGAGCATAGAGTTCTTCCTTAATCCGTCCGGCATCAGGGTCCGGGATGTTATTGAGAATCCGCTCGGCAACCGGCATCAGGATGAGCCGCCAGATCATCAGAGGCCCCGTTCCTGAACATACTCTTCAAAGGGGCGACCCCGGCCGGCCCGCATGTCCGCGACGCTTTCTTCGATCCGCTGCAATGTCTCTTCGGAAAGCGGCTCCGGATCGATTAATGCGTCCATAATGCGGTTGAGCGTCTCGTCATAACTCTCCCGGGGATGTGTTTTCAAGGTATCCAGGCGGGACTTGGTCTCCGGCTGGAGCTGGATCGTGGTCGCCATAGCCAACTATGGGCAACTATAAGATATAATGATTCTGTCGGCGCCACATACTGAACGATGTGCAGGCACACTGACCCGGGGCAGGCAAACCCACTTTTTTGCGCCCAGGAGAACCGCATCACAACTCCGGAGTCTCGCACGAAGGCGCGAAGAACGCGAAATCCAGAGAGTTGCTGGCAGTCCCCTTCGCGTCTTCGCGTGCAGCAACGTCGATGAAGATAGCGGGTGCTATGCCTCAGGGGGAGGCATTCAACAGGGCTTTTTTTAGCACTCGTGCAGGAGGGGAACACAGCAGGCAGCGGCGCTCTCCCCCATCCCGGATCCCGTAGCGACAGACGGCATCGCCGGCACTCCCGCGCAAGCGGGAGGAATGCGCACGGATGCATGGGAGGGAATTCAGGTGTCGAAACCTATATCGCTCAGTGTGCCAGACCACCGCCGCGGTGCATCATGAAGGTAAGTGCAAGAAACCAGCTACCGGGAAAAGTAGCGAAGATTGAGCAAGGGATGATCCTCGTGGAGATCACCATCGCACTGGACGGCGGCGGCGAGCTCACCTCGATCATCACCAAAAAGGCCATGGAGAATCTCGAGATTGCCGTCGGCAAGAAGATCTACGCCGTAGTCAAGTCGACCGAGATCATGGTCGCTATCGACTGAGGAACACTCACCCTTTTTATCCCGGGCAGGGCGGCAACGCATAAATAGGCCGGCAACCGTTCTGCCGGCATACCCCCCGCGGGAGCAACCATGGCACGAGAATACCCTCCCCTGCTGACCGCAGTCATCATCTGCGTCCTGATGACCATGCTCGCCGGCGCCTACGCCCTCCTCGCGAACGAGGGCGCACCCCCTCCGGGACCGCCCCCGGCCGGAACGCCGGGAACCCCGGTCGCGACGGGCGCCCCGGTGCAGGTTACGTCCCGCACCTTCTCGATCAGCGTCACCCCGTCATCCGCCACCGCCCGGCCCGGCGATACCATCAGGTTCACGCTCACGGTGCACCCCGAAGGCGGATTCTCCGCACCCGTCAAGATCAGGGTTGCCGCTACGGCGCTCGGTGGCGTGTACCGCGACAACCACGACCTCGGCACGGTCTCCGCACCCTACCCGCCGCTCACCTACGAGGTCGCAGCCCCCGACCTCCCCGCCCTTCGTCTCCACCGCGACCGTGGATGCCGTGGTTACGGCGACCGGCGGAGGCACCGTGCAGACCGAGCAGGTGCAGCTGGTCATCCGGCGCTAGACCTACACCAGAATGCGCCGGATACCGGCCGGCATGACTCGTGAAGGCATCTCATGGAATATTCAGGTCATATCACGGTTTTCGTGCTCCCACAACCCGGGCGCTTTGCTAAAACCTCCCTAAATTACACTCGAATCTTTCAAAAATGTTCAAATTAAAGGGGATTTTTGAGGAGCCCGCAGGGCCGGCAGGGCGGTTACAGGGGTCGGCAGGCATTACGGGCGATCGAGAGAATCTCTACGATCTGGAGAGATTATGGCAAACCCCTTGATTTCCACTGGAGATTTCGGCAGACCGGTCTGAACGGCCCGGAAAGGGTGGGCCGGCCCCCCGGCACCCGGTTCGCGATACCGGTAAACGCCGTTGCCTCCGGGATTCAATCGGAACGAAAAGAGCCCGGAAAAGGAAATCACCGCGATCCCGGACCTAAAAACACTCACTTCACCGCATCGAACCAGACGGGGTCGGGGCAGTCCGGCAGCCCGCCGTAGTTGATGGTGATCTCCTCGCCCCTCGGGATCGGGCGATGGGCGGAGATGCGGATCTCGCCCCGGAGAAGATCGCAGACGTGATCCGCGTTCGCGTGGCAGGAGTGGTTGTAGAGCGACCCGTAGCCCAGCGCCACGGCGGCGAGCTCCCCCCACGCAAAGTAGTAGTCGAAGAGGTGCGTCTTATCGAGAAGTTCCTGCTCGTCCGCTCCCCCGAGCACGATCACCGGGCAGGTCTCGATCAACTCGCCGGGTATAAGATCCCTGCGGGCGAAGACGCCCCGCCCGCGGCATCCCGACGAACCGACGTATACGGCATCCGAAGGAGAGAAAAACCCCTCTTTCTCCACAGAAATGTCGATCATGGTTTCGCTGCGACTCCACACGTGCGGATAGAGCGATTTACTCTGCCGGGTAAAAAGGCTGCGGTGGCTCCGTCCCGGTAGACCGGAATCCGGGCCCGGACCACCGGGAAATGCGGCATGCACCCCGGACCCGAATCCCCTGCGCGGAGGAGGGGTGAGCGAAAGGATGTTGTATTCTCACGACCCCACTGACTCATCAGGAGGAAGAAACGATCGGGGACGTCATCGTAGCGCACGATCTGGAGAAGCGGTTCGGGGATCTCGTCGCGGTCGACCGTATCGCCTTCCGGGTCAGGGAAGGGGAGGTCTTCGGGTTTCTCGGCCCGAACGGAGCGGGGAAGACGACGACCATGAAGATGATCCAGTGCATCTCCCCGAAATCCGGCGGGACACTGGAGGTCTTCGGCATGGACGTCGATACCCGCCAGCGCCGGATCAAGAGCCGTCTCGGGGTGGTGCCGCAGGAGAACAACCTCGACCCGGATTTCTCGGCCTACCGGAACCTGCTGGTCTACGCCCGCTACTTCGGCATCCCGAAACGAACGGCGGAGCGGCGGGCAACAGAACTCCTCGCGTTCATGCACCTCGACGAGAAACGGGACGTCCTGATCGACAAACTCTCGGGCGGGATGAAACGGCGGCTGATCATCGCCCGGGCGCTCGTCAACGAACCGGAACTGCTCATCCTCGACGAGCCCACCATCGGGCTCGACCCGCAGGCGCGGCACCTGATCTGGGAGAAACTCCGGAGCCTCCGGGCGGAAGGAAACACCCTCGTCCTCACCACGCATTACCTGGACGAAGCGGAACACCTCTGCGACCGGCTGGTGATCATGGATCACGGCAGGATCCTCGTCGAGGGCACCCCGGCGGACCTCATCCGCGAGCATGCCGGGAGCGATGTCGTCGAGGTCGAGCGGACACAGAAGGTGGTCGCCCGCCTGGAGGAACTCAGGCTGAACTACGACCTTGCCGGCGACGTCCTCCAGGTATTCACGGATCGCCCGAACGACGTTGCACAAGAACTGCTCGAGGTCTGCCGGCACGAGGCGGCGGTGACGGTCCGGCCGGCAACCCTCGAAGACGTCTTTCTGCGGCTGACCGGGCGGAGCCTGCGGGAGTGAGCGAATGCTGATCGACGTTACCGGCAGGGTGCAGAGCGTCTGGCGGAGGAACTGGGACGCCTTCCTCAGGACCTACCGGGTAAACTTCATCCCGCCCTTCATCGAGCCGGTCCTCTACCTCCTGGCGCTGGGGTTCGGTCTCGGGACCTACATCGAGGCGGTCGACGGGATCCCCTACCCCGTTTTCATCGCACCGGCCCTCGTCTCGATATCGGTGATGTACTCGGCCTTCTTCGAGTGCACCTACTCGTCGTTCGTCCGGATGTACTACCAGAAGACGTTTGACGCCATCATCGCGACCCCGGTCGGCATCGACGAGGTGATCGCGGGGGAGATGATCTGGGGCGCCACCCGGGGGATGATCTACGCAACGCTGATGCTCCCCGTGCTCCTCCTCTTTAACGTCGTCGCCATGCCGTCGTCCCTGCTCCTTATCCCCTTCGCGTTCCTCGCCGGCCTTCTCTTTGCAGGCATCGCAATGTGCTTCACGGCGATCACCCCGAGCATCGACGCGCTGAACTACCCCTCGTTCCTCTTCATCACCCCGATGTTCCTCTTCTCGGGGACGTTCTTCCCGCTGGACCTGCTCCCGGAACCAATCCAGTACTTCGCCCTTGCCGCCCTCCCGCTCACGCACGTCGTCGGCTTCAACCGGGCAATCACGCTCTCGGCGTTTTCGGCGGTAAACCTCCTCAACCTCGCCTGGATCGCGGTAGCGACCGTGATCTTCTTCGTGCTCGCCATCAGGCTGATGAGAAGGCGGCTCGTCGTGTGACGGGGGCCGGCTCAAAAAAAGGGTTAGAATCGGGGTTTTCTGTGCTTCGGGAGGCAGTCGCGGCAGTAGACCGGCCGACCCTCCGTAGGCTTGAAAGGAACTTCGCACTCTTTGCCGCAGTCAGCGCAGACTGCCTTGTGGAACTCGCGGGGACGGTCGTCATAAGAACGGGGGCCCCTGCGGGGATATCTCTCTTCCATTGGAATTTCACTCACTTCGGGAAACAGTATTCTTACTGGCTACTCAAAACCGGGGTTTCCTGTGCTTCGGGAGGCAATCGAGGCAGTAGACCGGCCGACCCTCCGTAGGCTTGAAAGGAACTTCGCACTCTTTGCCGCAGTCGGAACAGACCGCCTTGTGGAACTCGCGGGGACGGTCGTCATAAGAACGGGGGCCCCTGCGGGGGTATCTCTCTTCCATATACTTCAACCATGCAGATAATCTGCACATACACAACTACCTGCCTGCATATATAGGTGCTTCTTGAGGATCCGGCACGGCATGATCCGTCCTGCGCCGGCCGGTGCGTGGCCGGGATGCACGGGAAACAAAATCCTTCTCTAATGTGTCCGTTTCCCCCTGAAGGGAGGTACGTGACGCAATGCTTTTATCGATACTATCCTATCGAAAGATCATCCAGCTATGCACAGGATAACCGTTCTCTTTTGCAACCCGGCAGAAAACCGGTTCTATTCCGGAAACGAAGCCGGGAGGAGTGGGCCGGCATGATCGACGAGGTCCACACCGACGAGCCTCCCGATAGCAGACGCAAGGGAAAACACCGGGACAGGAAGACAATCGGTCCGGTCCCGAACCTTGAAGAGCACGTAAAACCCGACTGGTGGAGGGGTATCTTCAATCGCCTTTACCTGAAGACCGACGGCGACGTCGTCGACGATCCCCGGATCACCGGGAGAGAGATCGACCGGATCGCCCGGATCCTGCACCTCCAGCCCCACGAAAAGGTCCTCGACCTCTGCTGCGGCCAGGGCAGGCACACCCTCGAACTCTCGCGCAGGGGCTACAACGCCGAAGGCCTCGACCAGTCGCACTACCTGATCCAGCGTGCCCGGTCGACCGCGAAGAAAGAGGGGCTCCCCGTCAGGTTCAGGGAGGGGGACGCCCGGCGGCTCCCGTACCGCACCGACACCTGCGACGTCGTCCTCGTCCTCGGGAACAGTTTCGGCTACTTCGACTCCGTCGAGGAAGACCTGCGGATCCTCACCGAAGTCCGGCGCATCCTCAAACCCTGGGGGCGGGTGCTCCTGGACGTCGCCGACGGCGAGTACCTGCGCGAGCACTTCCAGCCGAGGTCGTGGGAGTGGATCGACGATGCCATGTTCGTCTGCCGCGAGAGGTCGCTCTCGTTCGACGGCCAGCGCCTGATATCCCGTGAGGTGATCACCGACGTCGAAAAGGGCGTCGTGGCCGACCAGTTTTATGCCGAGCACCTCTACACCCCCGAGGCGCTCCGGCGGCTCCTTGAGAAGGCGGGGTTCTCCGGCATCGCCTTCCACGAGATCGCAACCGAATCGCAGCGCAACCAGGACCTCGGCATGATGGAGCGCCGTCACATCGTCACCGCGCACGTCAGGAAGGAATGGTCGGCGACGAAGGTGAGGGGGCAGGAGAGGGCAAAACACGTCGCGGTGATACTCGGCGATCCGGCCAGGCCCGACGCCCTGAAACCCTCCTGCGCTTTCGACGACGACGACTTCTACACCATCGACCAAATGAAGGCGGCGCTGCGGGAACTCTCCGGCTACCGGTTCACCTACCTCTTCAAACACGAGACGCTGATCCAGGATCTCCTGCGACTGAAGGGGAAGGTGGACTACGTCTTCAACCTCTGCGACGAGGGGTTTAACAACGACCCGAGGAAAGAACTCCATGTCCCGGCGCTTCTCGAGATCTACGGTATCCCCTACACGGGAGCCGGGCCGCAGTCGCTCGCGTTCTGCTACGACAAATCGCTCGTGCGCGGGATTGCGAAAGAGATGGGGATCCCGGTGCCGGACGCCTGTTTCATCACCCCCGGCGACCGCACCTACGATGCCGGGATGAAGTTCCCGGCGATCGTCAAGCCGAACGCGGGCGACTCCTCCTACGGCATCACGCAAGAGAGCATCGCCCACACCATCGAAGAGCTCTCCGACATCATCAGCACGCTCCGGACGACACTCGGGTACGACCGCTCGCTCCTCGTCGAGGAGTTTCTCACCGGAAAGGACATCAGCGTCGGCATCATCGGCAACCCCCCCGGATACAGCATGGTGCTGCCTGTCATCGAGGAGGATTACTCCGCGCTGCCCCCGGAACTCCCCCGGATCTGCGGCTACGAAGCGAAGTGGCTCCCGGACTCGCCGTACTGGAAGATCACGTCAAAGCCGGCGGATCTCCCCGAAGAGACCGAGAAGGTGATCGTGCGGTGCTGTCTCGCCCTCTTCGAGCGCCTGGAGTGCCGCGACTACTGCCGGTTCGACTGGCGCCTGGACGAGCACGGCAACCCGAAACTCCTCGAGGTCAACCCGAACCCCGGCTGGTGCTGGGACGGCCACCTCGCAAAGATGGCGAAGTACGCGGGCCTATCGTATGCCGAGATGCTCAGGCGGATCCTCAAAGCCGCGGAGGAGCGATTCGGCATGGAGCCGGAGAGGGATATGCGGGAGACCGGCAAGGAACCTCTTCCGTTCGACTTCAGCCGGCAGACGGCCTGACCCGTCCACTTTTTTCGGCGAGCAGGAACGGCCCGGATCCTCACGAATGCATTTATTCCAAAAGGGCTATTGTCTCCCGCAGATGGCGGTGCCGGAGAGAGATTCTGCCTTCGCGAGGTACGCCCGGGAGGCCGGAGACGCTCGCAAGAGACGTGGAGGACGAGATCGCACGCGAGGAGCAGCGGCAATCAGCCCTCCTCGCCTGCGACGGCCGGCTCCACGTCACCGGGCTCTTCATCCTCGCCGCGGTGCTCGTGAACCTTCTCTTCCTGCTCCTTCTCCCCCGGTACATGCTCTACTGGATCGCATCGAGTTTCATCCTTTACATGGTGAATCCCTTTATCCTGATGATCCCAACCGGGGGTCCGAAAACGGCCTTCCCGGACTGGACGGCGATTGTGGAGTTTCTCGGGTCGATCCGCGGTGCGGGGTGGATATTCAGTTTCTTTCCGGTCTACCTCGTCCAGCCCGACGTCGGCCTTATCCTTGACCGGAACCGCGATGCGCCGCGGTCCGTGCAGGAACCCGGCGGCGGGGTGCGCAAGGAATCGGCGGATAGAAGCATACGATATGAGAGTCCCATTAGGTAGCCGGTATCCATCAGTATATCGCATCTCTGACGCATAGATCGTATTATATGACCGACGAGTATCGGATCGTAGCAGTCCATGACAGTGAGGACCCTTACGATCCAGAGCGCTTACGGAAGATCAACGAGCACCCCTGCTACTCTGAAAAAGCGTACCACGTGTTCGGGCGGTGTCATCTCCCTGTTGCCCCGAAGTGCAACATCCAGTGCAACTATTGTATACGCGACTTTGACTGCGTGAACGAGAACAGACCGGGTGTGACGAGCCAGGTCCTCAACCCGGAAGAAGCGTTCAACCTGGCCAGGAGGGTCGTCAGGGACTACCCTTACGTGAAGGTGACCGCCGTCGCAGGGCCAGGCGACCCGCTTGCAAACCCCGAGACGTTCGAGACGTTGCGGCTGGTCCACGAGGAGTTCCCGGACCAGATCATGTGCATCAGCACGAACGGCCTCATGCTCCCGGAGTATATAGAGGAACTGGCGAAGTACGATGTCGGAAACATCACGGTCACGCTCAACGCCGTCGACCCGGCAATAGGCGAGAAGATCTACTCCTGGGTCGACTACAAAGGGAAGAGGTATCACGGGCGCGAGGCGGCTGAAATCCTCCTCTCCCAGCAGCTCCGGGGGATCGAGATGGCGGTTGCAAGGGATGTGTTCGTCAAAATCAACACCGTCTACATCCCCGGAATCAACGACGAGCACATTCCCGAGATCGCCAGGATAGGCGGTGAGATGGGGGTGTTCACCCACAACATCATCCCGGTCATCCCGCAGTACAAGTTCGCTGACATCACCCCCCCCACTCCAGAGGATAAACAGGAGATGCAGGACCGATGCGCTCCATATCTCAGGCAGATGCGCCACTGCGTACGCTGCCGGGCGGATGCCATCGGGAAGCTCGGCCAGGACGTGCAGTCCAGTATCTTCCAGCAGATGAGGGATGAGAAAAAAGAATAACCCGATCTTTTTTACCCGCCGGTGCACCTGGCCATGACGACGATCATGCTCCGGCCCGTTCGGCCTCGACCGGACGCTCTCCTGCGGGCAGGCATTCCGCTGAGAGAAGACAGAAGATAATCTCTCCGCTGTCCTTTCATCCATCGACCGCATCCCGCCGATCGGCGCCGCCATCCGTGGAGTGCCGGGTCTCGTATCTCTGTGCCACAAACACGAGCATCCCGGAGATGAAGCAACGGGCCGCGCTCATGGCGAAGCGTTACGGGAAACCGATAGCCGGAGGCATTCGCGGGGATCTCACGCGCGAACCCGTGGGACTGCAAACCCGGCTACCGAACGGAGCATATTCGCAAAGCCGCCGCGTTTGTAGTGGAGCATCGCGACGGGCAGAACGGGTAGTCACCCCTCAAATGAGCCCGGCGACCAGAGCATCATGGAATCGGCCGATCAGACCGCAGGTGATATAGGCGTTCCGCCACACCGCCGGTACCCATCAGTATATAATACCCTCCGGCACATAGATCAGTTATATGGCCGATGAGTATCGGACCGCGACGGTCCAGGGCAGGGAGGTTCCTTACGATCCGGAGCAGTTACGCAAGATCAGCGAGCACCCCTGCTACTCCGAGAAAGCATGCCACGCCTTCGGACGATGCCATCTCCCCGTCGCTCCAGATTGCAACATCCAGTGCAACTACTGCATACGCGACTTCGACTGCGTGAACGAGAGCCGGCCGGGTGTCACGAGCAAGGTTCTCACCCCGGAAGAGGGGCTCGACCTGGTCAGGAACGTCGTCAGGGATTATCCGTTCGTGAAGGTGATCGGCATCGCGGGGCCGGGTGAGCCGCTCGCAAACCCCGAGACGTTCGAGGCTCTGCGGCTGGTCCACGAGGAGTTTCCGCACCTGATCATGTGCATCAGCACGAACGGCCTCATGCTCCCGGAGTATATCGAAGAACTCGCGAAGTACGATGTCGGAAACATCACGGTCACGCTCAACGCCGTCGACCCTGCGATCGGGGAGAAGATCTATGCCTGGGTCGACTACAAAGGGAAGAGGTATCACGGGCGCGAGGCGGCAGAAATCATTCTCTCCCAGCAGTTGAAGGGGATCGAGATGGCGGTTGCAAAGAAGATCTTCGTCAAGATCAACACCGTCTACGTCCCGGGGATCAACGACGAGCACATCCCCGAGATTGCAAAGAAGGTCGGCGAGATGGGGGCGTTCACCTTCAACGTCATTCCGGTCATCCCGCAGTACAAGTTCGCTCATATCACCCCCCCGACACCGAAGGAGAAGCGGGAGATGCAGGACCGGTGCGCCCCGTTCATCAAGCAGATGCGCCACTGCGCGCGCTGCCGGGCGGACGCGATCGGGAAACTGGGCCAGGACGTTCAGTCCTGCGTCTACCAGCAGATGAAGGATGAGAAGAAAGAATAACCCGCTCTTTTTTACCCGGCGGTGCCGCCGGCCATGACGACGATCGAACTCCGGCCCGACCAGCCGTTCGACCTCGACCTGACGCTCGCCTGCGGGCAGGCCTTCCGCTGGGAGCAGGCGGACGGGTGGTGGCAGGGCGTCGCCGGCGGCCGGGCCGTCCGGATACGGCAGGATGCAAACCGGCTCACGTTTGAAGGGGCGGATGCGGGGTTCGTCCGCGACTACTTCCGGCTCGACCAGGATCTTCCGGAGATCCTCTCCTCGATCGACCGCGACCCGGCGATCGGCGCCGCGATCCGGGAGTGCCGCGGCCTCCGCCTTGTCAGGCAACCGCCGTGGGAGTGCCTGGTCTCCTACATCTGCGCCACGAACACGAATATCCCGGCGGTGAAGCGCCGGGCCGCGCTGATGGCGGAGCGCTACGGAAAGCCGGTAGACGGCCCCTCCGGCATGGCATACGCGTTCCCGGACCCGGAAGCGCTCGCGGAGGTTTCCCACGCAGATCTCCGGGACTGCAAACTCGGCTACCGGACGGATTATGTCTGCGAGGCCGCCGGATATGCGGCAGAGCACCCCGACTGGGCGGAGCGGGTGGCCGCCCTTCCCTTCGAGGAGGCGCGGCAGGCGCTGATGCGGTTTCGGGGTGTCGGGCCGAAAGCGGCGGACTGCGTATTGCTCTTTGCGTTCGGGTTCTTCGAGGCGTTTCCGGTCGATGTCTGGATACGCCGGATCGTGGGGGAGGCCTACCTCCCGGACCTGACAGGAAAGAACTGCACCCCGGCGGAGTACGAGCGGATCCGGCGATTTAGCCGGGACTACTTCGGGAAGTATGCAGGATACGCGCAGGAGTATCTCTACTGCGCGCGCGGCCCGGCGCGCCGGCCGCAGTGACGCTCACTCGTTCCGGTTACGGAACCGCTCCAGGATGAGAGAGATCGCCGCGAGCAGGATGAGGATGCCGAGGACGGCGAGACCGATGGTGACGAGGGCAATGGGCACTCCGCACACCGAGGTCACGGGCGAGGCGGTGGCGATGGCGACTTTGCCCGTTATCAGGGGCGGCACAAATTCTCCGTCGGCACCGGGAGGCCGGTGCCGGGGCATCGCCGTGTTGTAGAGATGCGCCCTCGTCTCCGGGGGCATGCTCTCCAGGAATTCGGGGCAGGCCCGCTCGTAGTATTCCCCCACGGATGCGTTCCGCTCAAGCATCCGCTCATAGATCTCCGCGTGCGACTCGTTGAACGAGTAATTAATGGGGATCTCCCCGCCCGCTACCGATCCCGGCAAAAGTGCGGCAACCGCGAGCAGTGCCAGGAGCAGCACGTATCCTTTCTTGTTCATGGCCATCCTCGTACGGGGGTGTTTTCTCGACAGCGCGGCACCATAACCCCGGATAACATTACGGCGGAGTCGCCATGCCCCGGGCTTCGGTAACGGGGTTCGGGCAATACGTGCGGATCGAGCGGGGACCGCCCGCTCAGGTACGCCGCCGCTTCACTTCGTCCAGGAGCTCGCGGCGGACTCCCTCGATACGCTCGTTCACCATCCGGGCAAGGGGTTCTTCCCCGGAAACATCGTAACGTGGAGTCTCCCGGCATCGCATCTCTTCGAGCGTCCTCGCCTTCGTCAGCTCCCCGATGACCGACTGGGCCATATTCGAGTACTCGCCGCTGTCGACCTTCGCCTTCAGCCACCGGTAGAGATGGCCCGGGAGCCGCACACCCACCTGCTTGCTTGAGACGTTATCGGGAGACTCCATCTTCCTATTCAGGTATCCCGGCAGGACAATTATATTATACCGTTTTTATTTTTCCAATCAGATACCTATAGATACCGATGGGTATCATTTAAGCAGTAGGAGCCCCTATAGGGGTGCATGAGACAGAGCAAGCCGACCGAGCGGTACCTGCCCGGCGATCGCAGGCGGACCCAAAAGATATGGGAGTGTGGCATCCCGTGGAGAGACAACCGCACCGTAACCAGGGGGACGGGTGTGTGCGCGGGTTGAACGTGGCTGAAAAGACGATGTGCCCGCCGTGCGACACCGGTGATGCCGGAGAGGACGGACCTGCCCCCTGCCCATTCTGCGGGTGCCGGGACCACGTCAAGGAGATCATGACCGCCAACCCGCGGGCCCATACCGTCCATCACTGCCTCAAATGCGGCCACTGGTTCGACGACCGGGGGCCGGCATGCCCCCGGTGCGGCTCCCCGGGGGAACTCCTGGGGAATGTCGACGCTCCCGGGTGCGGCATGTATGCCCAGTACCGCTGCTGCGAGTGCGGCCACGGGTTCATATTACGAATGAATTGTGACGGAGACGCCTGTCAGACCTGACGGCGTATCGGTCCCGGCCCTTCCGTTTTTCCCAGCGTATTAAAAAAAAGTGGATTTACGTCCCAATCGTCCAGCTGCTCATGTAGGTTTCCTGCTCGGGCGTCAGCCGGTCGATAGAGAGGCCGAGCGCGTCGAGTTTCAGCCGCGCCACAGCCTCGTCGAGGGCCGACGGGACGTCGTGCACGCCGGGAGCGAGTTCGCGACCGTGCTTCGCGATGAACTCGGCGGAGAGAGCCTGGACCGCGAAGCTCAGGTCCATGACCTCGACGGGGTGGCCCATGCCTTTCGGCGTCGCAAGGTTCACGAGCCTTCCTTCGGCAAGGACGTGGACGGCTTTGCCGTCGAGAACGTAGGTGTCGACGCCGTCCCGGTGGACGGTGGAGTCCGCGTGCGCCGCGAGCCAGTCGACGTCGATCTCAACGTTGAAGTGGCCGGCGTTCGCGAGGATCGCCCCGTCCTTCATCTTCGGGAAGTGCCGTTCGGTGAGGATGCTCGTGTTGCCGGTGGTGGTGACGAAGATATCGCCGAGGGGTGCCGCGTCGTCCATCGTCATGACCTCAAAGCCGTCCATGTGCGCCTGCAGCGCCCGCCGGGGGTCGACCTCGGTCACGATGACGCGGGCGCCGAGGCTCCGGGCCTTCTGGGCAAGCCCCCGGCCGCAGTAGCCGTAGCCGGCGACGACGAACCGCTTTCCGGCGATGAGGATGTTCGTCGTGATCATGATCGACGCAAGCGAACTCTCGCCGGTGCCGTGGACGTTGTCGAAGAAGTGCTTCATCGGGGTGTCGTTGACGGCGACGACCGGGAACCTGAGCGCCCCCTCCTGTGCCATCGCGCGGAGCCGGTGGATGCCGGTCGTGGTCTCCTCGCACCCGCCGATGATCGAGTCCAGCACCTCCCGCCGCTCGGTGTGGATGCGGTGGATCAGGTCCATCCCGTCGTCGACGGTGATCGCGGGGCGGGCGTCGAGCACCCGGTCGATGGCCGCGTAGTACTCCTCGACGCTGGCTCCCCGGCGGGCGTAGGAGTGAATCCCTTCCCGGGTATCGAGCGCCATCGCGACGTCGTCCTGGGTCGAGAGGGGGTTGCACCCCGTGATGTGCACCTCGGCACCGCCTGCTGCGAGCGTCTCGACCAGCACCGCGGTCTTCGCCTCGACGTGCAGGGCCATGCCGATAGTCATGCCGGAGAACGGCTTCTCCTCGACGAAACGCTTCCGAATGGACGAGAGTACCGGCATGTACTGCCGCGCCCACGCAATTTTTAGATCTCCAGACTCCATAAAAACCACCAGACCGGTTATCCCGCCCGGATACTCCTCCGGTTTGCCTGTAAAGGTATCTTCTGTGATTACTTAAACATGAGGTAAGCGGGAGGTCATGGGGGTTCACAGCCCGAAACAGGGGTTGTCAAACCCGAACTCGTGCTCACGCGTAACGGTGATGCCGCAACAATCTGAGGGTCTGAAACTATGGATACGGGAGTAATCCCGATACAGTGGACCGTGGGAGTATCGCATCAGGGGGTGGGGACAGGGGGGAGCATCCCCCCTCCCCTGCAACCCCTCCCCGAATGGCGATGTCTCCCGGAAAGCCGTATACTGGGCATGTGACCAGAAGTTGACAGCGCAACCGCACCCTTCAGATGACACCGCACTCTGCGGTCGGCCGCAGCTGCATACTTGCTCCCCTCACAGAAACAGGGGAACTCTCGAACCAAACCCTCATCACCTCCGCCTCAAAATCACTACACATGGTTCTGACCAAGCGGATCATCCCCTGCCTTGACCTCAAGGACGGGCGGGTGGTCAAGGGCACGCACTTCGTCGGCCTGCGCGACGCGGGCGATCCCGTGGAACTCGCCCAGCGCTACAACGAACAGGGCGCGGACGAGGTGGTCTTCCTCGACATCACCGCCACCAGGGAGGACCGGGGCACCATCATCGACGTCGTGCAGCGGGCGGCCGACCAGCTCTTTCTCCCGCTCACCGTCGGCGGCGGCATCCGGACGATCGAGGACATGAAACAGATCCTCCGGGCGGGCGCGGACAAGGTGAGCATC
Organism: Methanoculleus sp. MH98A; assembly: GCF_000691865.1. GTDB lineage: Archaea > Halobacteriota > Methanomicrobia > Methanomicrobiales > Methanoculleaceae > Methanoculleus. Next base: position 14,909 of record NZ_JMIO01000035.1, read on the forward strand.
AACTCGAGCGCCGTCGCCGACCCGAACCTGATCTCGCAGGGCGCCGAACGATTCGGCACCCAGTGCATCGTCGTCGCCGTCGATGTCCGGCGCAACTACGAGACGGCACCGGGAAAAACACCGATAACCCTCGCCGACGGCCAGGAGTGCTGGTACGAGGTCGTGACCCACGGCGGGAGCCGGGGGACGGGGCTTGACGCCGTCGCCTGGGCGAGAGAGGCGGAGGAGCGCGGGGCGGGCGAGATCCTGCTCACCAGCATGGAGGCCGACGGGACGAAGGAGGGGTTCGACATCCCGATCACGAGAGCGGTCTCGGAGACGGTCGGCATCCCGGTGGTCGCGAGCGGCGGGGTGGGGACGCTCGAGCACTTCTACGACGGATTCACGGAAGGAAAGGCCGACGCCTGCCTCGCGGCAAGCGTCTTCCACTACGGCGAGTTCACCGTCCGCCAGGTCAAGGAGTACCTGGCAGGGCGGGGTATCCCGGTACGGCTCTGAGATCGAGCGCGAGCGCCGCGACCGGGTGCTCGAGGTCGAACGCCCCGAGAACGGCGGGGTGGATCTCCCCGAACACCCCGACTATTTTTCCGTCGACGACGATATCCCCGCGGCGGCCGTCCAGGAACGCCGGGTCGGCCGACTCACTGACCATATATGCGAGCGAGAGCTCGCGGCAGAGGACGTCCGCCGCCGCGTATGCCTCGGAGAAGTCGGCCGCCGGGTGGATGCTGACCGCCGCGACCTTCGGGTAGGTGACGCAGTCCTCGACCACGTCGCCCACCGCAAAGAGCCGCTGCGGGAGTTCGCGGTGCTTGTTCGCAAGAAGCATCTCCATCAGCAGGGGGAGGAGGTCGGTCCGGACCACCGTCTGCTCCTCGCTGATCGGGTGGAGCAGCCGCAGGGTTCCGGGCGCGGGCTCGCGCTGCATGTTTGCATACAGCACCCGCTCGTTTGTGAGGGTGAACGGGATCGCTTCGAGATACCCAAGACCGGTCATCACCGACCGGACCGCCCCCGCAATGGCACTGATCGGGTGCTCCTGGGCGACCGTGGAGGTCGCCGGGAGGGCGGCATCGAAGTTCTCGATGCCGTAGGCGATCGCCACGTCCTCGAAGATATCCCAGTCGTGGAGGATGTCCGAGCGGTAGCAGGGGACGAGGATCCGGACCCGTGAGTCGCCATCGGGCTCGGCGTCAAAGCGCATCCGGCGAAGGAGCCCCGCCATCTCCTGCGGCGTGAGGGAGAGGCCGAGGAGGCGGGAGCATTCCGCTACCGAGACGACCCTTTCTGCGGGGGCGAGCGTCGGCATCTCTTCTCCGTCGACGGTCACCGTCTCGACCGTCGCCCCGGCCTCGGCGAGCGCCGTGCAGATGATGTTGACCGCCGTCATCACCGCTCTCCTGTCGGTGCCGGTGCAGTCGAGCAGGATGTTCTTCGTCGCCGCCGTGACCCTCGTCAGCTCGCCGTTGATGATCGGCGGGAAGGAGAGCACCCGGTCGTCGGCATCGACGATCAGCGGGAACTTGGGGAAATCCTCCACCAGGCGAGCGTAGTCCCGGCCCTTCGGGTGGTCGGTGAGGATCTCCTCCATCGTCATCTCCCGCTCGAAGTCCAGCGGAACGAAGGAGCGGTTCCGGGACGAGGCGATGTAGCGGAAGGGAGGCTTGACCGTATCGAGGTCATGGACGCCGATCGCCACCTTGCCCCGTCCGCGCCCGACCGCCCAGTGGAGGGCCTCCTGGAGGGCCATCAGGCTCTCGATCGCCTCTTCGTCGAGGTTGACGTTCCGGATCACCGCCGAGCCGAGGAACGGCCGGATATCGGCAAGCCCCGGGTCGACCGAAAAGGTGATGCCGGAAGGGCGGACGGTGTAGGCCGGGAGGCCCTCCTCCAGCCCGAGGAACCCGCGCATCGCCCGGGCGACCCCCTCGGGCGAGTAGAGATCCGGCCGGTTCGGGAAGAACTCAACGTCCACGTGGTCTTCTTCGATCCGCTCGATGTCGGCCCCGAACATGGGGATGCGGTCGATGATCGTCTGCCGGTCGGTGCCGGCCAGCCGTTCCAGGTACCGGTAGGGTAACGTGATGATCGCCATTCTCACCGCCTCCCGCCGTAGACGGGCGTCTCCCGGATCCACTCGATGTCGCTCCGGTAAAGGTGCCGGAGATCGCGCAGCCCTAGGCGGAGCATCGCCACCCGGCTGATCCCGAGACCCCATGCGAGTACCGGGTGCTCGATCCCGAGGGGCTCGGTCACCTCCTGGCGGAAGATGCCCGACCCGCCGAGTTCCACCCAGCCGAGCCCGTCGACGTAGACCTCCGGCTCCACGGAGGGCTCGGTGTAGGGGAAGTAGCCGGGACGGAACCGGACTTTCTCAAAGCCCATCTTGGCGTAGAACTCCTTGAGGAACCCGAGGAGGTGACGCAAGTTGACGTCTTCGTCCATGACGATCCCCTCGAGCTGCTCGAATTCCGCGAGGTGAGTGGGGTCGATCGCCTCCCGCCGGTAGACCCGGCCGATGCAGAACGCCTTCACCGGGGGGTTGGGATGCTGTGTGAGGTGCTGGATCGAGAGGCCCGTCGTGTGGGTCCGGAGCACGCACTGCTCCGCCTTCTCGGCGCTCCAGGTGCCTCCCCACCCGGTCGAGGAGGTCTCGCCGCCGTGCTCGTGCATGTCGCGGACGCGCTCGTACCCCTTCGGGAGCGGCCGGCGCTCGCCGAGGAAGAAGGTGTCCTGCATCTCCCGTGCCGGGTGATCCTGCGGCTGGAAGAGGGCGTCGAAGTTCCAGAACGAACTCTGGACGATCCCGCCCGACATCTCCTCGAAGCCCATGTCGAAGAGGATGCGGCGCATCTCGTCGATGATGCGCTGGTAGGGGTGGGTCTTTCCCGGGTAGGCGCGCTTCGGGAGTTTCGTGACGTCGTAGCGCCGGAGGGGGAGAGACTTCCACTCGCCGGAGAGGATCTGCTCGCGGGTGAGCGTGCCCGCCTCTTCCCGCAGGTCGAGGCCCTGGCTGAGGAGTTCGCGGCCGCGGGCCGTGATCGAGACGGTGTAGGCGACCGTCTCCTCCTCCTCGACGAGCCCGCGCTTCGCGAGATCGGCGACACCCTCGCCGTCGGCGATCTCGCCGTCGGCGATCTCGCCGCTTTCGGCGAGCCGGGCAAACGCGGCTTCGTCGGGGCCCGGGGCGGTCTTGCCGGTCTTTGTCACGACCCCGCCCGTGATCGCGATCCAGCCCTTCTTGCGCATCCAGCCGATAGCGATCTTTGCGAGCGGGTGGCCCTGGAGGTCGCGCATCGGGATTGACTCCTCGAAACTCTCGAGCACCTGCCGCTCGGGGAGGCCTTTGCCCATGTAGGCCCGTCCCTCTTCTGTCGGGACGTACCGCCGGGCGACGTGTTTTTCCACGTCCACGAGCCCCCGATCACCGGCGAGGTTCGCGTACTGCACCACCGCTTCCCGGCGGGTATCCATCTTCTCCGCAAGGACGGCCGCATCGGCCGATCCCATCGTCCCCAGAACAACCAGAAGCCTCTTCTCGTTCAGCGTCAGTTCCACTATCACACCTCCTCTGCAAGGTGTTCGACCGCATCCATCTTATCCCGCAACTCCGAAAGGAACGCCTGCACGCGCTCCAGCGTCTCCTTCTTGCACTGCCCGCAGGTGAGTTCGCCGCTCTCGCACCGGCGGCGGAGATCGGCGAGTCCCACGTCGTCCTCGAGCATGTGGAAGAGATTCAGGAGATAGACCGAGCAGGCGTCCGGCTCGCCCCCGAGACGCCGTTGCTCCTCGAGCGTCATCCGTCCGCCGGTCTTCGCCGCCATGACCTTCTTCCTGACCGACTTGTCGGACTCGTAGAACCCGAACGAACTCTCGGGCACGCTGCTCGACATCTTCCCGCCCTGGAGCCCGGGCATGAAGATGTGGTAGGTCGATGAGGGGAGGTAGAACCCGAACCCGCCGTGTGCGATCTCGATCTCGCGGACGGCGTCCTCCACCCGCGCCTGCGGAAGGCCGGTGACGTCCACGTGGCCCGCGTACTTCTTCGAGCCGGGGAAGGCGCGGTGCACCGCCTCGAGAGCCTCCTCGGGGGCGTTCTTCGACCGGACGCTGATATGGTCGCCGCGATCCTCGACCGTGAACTGCCTGAGTTTGTAGGCCACGTCCCGGGTGAGCCGGATGTGCGGGTCCTGGTCGAGGCCGACCGGGACGATCGTCGGCGCAGGGCCGGCATCGAGCTGCGGGAAGAGGATGTCGGCGACCTGGGTGATGACGCTCACGGCGTGGGAGAGCGAAGTCTCCGGCCCGAACCCGTAGATCGCCGCGAGCTCCGAGAAGTTCACCTTCGTGGACGCCTCGAACGCGAGGTCTTTCAAGCGCTCGTTCTTGCTCTGGTAGTAGGTCTTACCCTCGAATCCGAGCGCGTAGAGGGCTTTGAGGTACTCCTTTCCGTACTCGCGGCACTTCTCCCACGAGATGCCGCGGACCGCGTGCGCCTCCCGGTCGGCGACGGCGACGTAGCCGTTCCCCCCCTGCCGGACGTGCCAGACGACCTCTTTCATGACCATCAGGTGCCCCAGATGCGGGAGTCCCGAGGGCATGAACCCGGTCAGCACGTGAAACGGGGTGCGGTTTTTGATGGCGTCGGCTACCAGGTCGTAGTCCCGGTGCCCGACGACGATGCCCCTGCGCATAAACGACGGTACCTCGGGAAGCCTTTGTGCGACCTCACTGACCGGCTCGATGCCGAACTCGGCGAACAGTCGATCTACATCAACGGTCTGGTTATTCGACCACGGGTTCACTTCTGAATGCATGTATTGACGCTCACAGTTTTATTCGGGCGAATTCGACGTATCTGATATCGGTGTTATATATGCAGGCAAACAACATCTTCTTTTTGACGCTGTGAGCAAGCCTGACCGAGCGGGAGACGCCGCTCATCGGCGTGGATGTCCCGGACGGAACGGCGTGGACGAGCATCTCGGAGTGGCTCTTCTTCCCGGAGTAGACGCGGAAGTGGTGGCCGAACTTGTAGCCCGTCCGGGGGATGTAGCCTTTCTCCCGCAGATCGGAGAAGACCCGCTCTTTTTCGCGGATCTCGACGTCTTTCTCCGACGCCGCATCGAGGAACTGCTCCGCGGTCATCGGTTTACCGTCCTGCACGATCGAGAGGCAGTCTCTGCGCATGAGATAGATCGACTCGACCGGCCGGAGGAGGAGGCGTTCGGTATCGAGCCTCTTGCCGTACCAGTCCTCCTCGAGCGGGGTTCCCGGCGGCAGGTGGGCGAGCGCGTAGGTCCCGAAGAGCGTGGCCTTTACCGGCGTCGCGCACCCCGCGGGCTCCCCGACCCCGGGAAGGTCCTGTACCCGCACCTCGTAGTAGGTCAGTTCGTCCTCGTCGTCGACGACCGCGAGGAGGTACTGCTTGCGCATATTGACCGCAGCGACCACGTCCTGGCTTAACCGGTCGAAGTCGACGATGTCGCGCTCGGAGAGGACCCGGATCAGGTACCGGGACTTCCCGGCGCCGGGCTTGTGGCCGCGGCGGAAGACGCGGAAATCCTGCGGGCCGGGCTGGATCACGTATCCCCGCTCGCGGATGTCGCGGTAGACGAGATACCTGCGGATGAAGTTCGGCTGGCCGGCAAAGAGGCCGAGCAGGGCGTCGAAACCGAAGTCTTTCACGTCGATCTTGTTTCGTTCCATGAGGTAGAGTGCCTCTTCGGGAGAGAGGCGGAGACCGGTCCCCTCGAGCCTGCCGTAGCCGCCCTGCTCGTAGAGCGCCCGCCCTTCACCGCCGAGGCGTACCCAGGTTCCGTCGAATATCGCCAACACGTGCTAGAGCTATTGGAAGTTCACGTTCATTAATGGATTGCCGGGGGCGAACCACTACGCTTTTTGCGTGCCGCACCGCACCAGTGATCAATTCCATGACGGAAAAAGTCAGAGATTTCTGGAAGCCGGGGACGATCCTCGCGGCACTGCTCATTGCGGTAGTGCTGCCGGCAGGGATCGTCTCCGCGAGCGAGACCTCACCGGAGGTCGCCTGGAACGTGACGTTCGCACCGGAGAACAACAACAAGTTCGACGCCGTTGCGCCGACCGCGGACGGCGGCTTCATCGCACTCGGCTCAACCCTTGCGGAGAAGTACGGGGGGAGCGAGAGCCTGCTGCTCGTGAAGACGGATGGTGAGGGGAACGAGGTATGGAATGCGAGCATCCCCGGAATGTCGCCGGCCTCCGTTGCGGAAACCTCCGACGGGGGCTACATCGCCGGAGGCTACAACGTCTCCACGGCAGGATCTGACCGGGATCTCACCTACCAGGGCACCTCGTTCCTGATCAGGACCGACGCCGCCGGGGAGGAGGAGTGGCGGCAGTCCCTGCCGGGAATGAAAGTCTCGTCCGTCGAGGAGACCGCGGACGGCGGCTACGCCGCCATCGGGTGGCTCTGGAACCCGCCCGGATCGGAGAACGAGACGGCGGCGGTCATCGTGAAGACCGACGGTGACGGCACGCCCGCCTGGAACCGGACGTTCTCCGGGCTCTCCGCGAACACAGGAATCGCGACCGCCGACGGAGGCTACGTCCTCGGCGGCACGACGTCGCCCTTCACCTACGATATCGGCGACGGCTTCCTCATCCGCCTCGACGCCGACGGGAACACGCTCTGGCATGAGAACTACCAGGTCCCGGTCATCTTCGACGTCGAGGAGACCGACGACGGACGGTTCGTCTACTCGGGCAACTACTGGTACGGCCTTGTCGAGGCAGAAGGGGAGGAGGTCTGGATCGAGAATATGGAGGGTCTCTCCGGATACGCCGTCGCCCTGCGACCCGAAGGCGGGTATGTGGTTGCGGGCACGGACGCAAGGAGCGGAGAGGGATTCGTCTTCGGAACGGATGCGGACGGGACGATCCGGTGGGACACGGCGCTCACCGCTACCGGGATCTACGGGGCCAGCAGCGCTCCCGATGGATACACCCTCGCGGGCATCCGGTTCCTCTCCCCCGACACCAGCGCCGCCTGGCTGGCCGGGATCACGGAGCCGGTGAACCCCGCCCCGACGGCGGCACCGGGCTTCGGTGCGGCGGCTGCCGGGGCGGCGCTCCTCCTCCTGCTCACGGGGAGGAGACGCTAACCCCCTCCACCGCTTTTTTGAACCTTTTCAGGGCTCTCCCTTCCTGAAGTAGAGGAGGGCCCCCACCCCCGCGATGACGAGGGCAAGCAGGCCCGGGATGAGATGCGTGTACGGGATGTCACGGGCCACGGGTTTCGTGCCGGTATCGGCGGCGACCGCCTGTGCCGCATCGTCTCCGGGTGCCGCGGCAAAGAGCGCGTAGGTGCTGAAGTAGGAGACAACGGCTGTGACGCTCCGGGTCTCCGGGAGGACGATGGTGGGAACCTCCTCCCAGGTGTTGGCCGACCGGTCGTATCGCTGCACCACGAGCCCGTCCTGCACGCTGCCGTTGTAGACGGCGTCCCACTGCTCCTCTGTGAAGTTGAACGAGAGGGTCGCCGGCGGGGAGAAGACCGCCCCCTCCGGCCCGGTGATCCAGGCGTACCCGGCAAACGCGTACGCGCCGGGCACCGCGGGCACGTCGGCCGCATCGAGCGCCGCAAGGGTCACCGCGCGAAGCGGATTGCCGGATGCATCGGCCGCCCTGGCACCCTCCGCAATAATGAGGGTCGCAATGCCGTCGGCCGAACGGATCCTGACGGCCTGGTCGACGAGGCCGGTCTCCCCGAGGTGCAGGCGGCCGGAGCCGGCTTCACGGGGAGTGGGCTTCGGTGTCGCGGTGGGGGTAGCCGTGGTGATAGACGTCGGCGTGCTCCAGCCGGGGTTGACCGGGGCGGAGCC
>NZ_JMIO01000036.1 GCF_000691865.1 Methanoculleus sp. MH98A
ACTAATGATGAAGAACTAGTTACTGTTGTGACATCGTTAAAGCCACAATATGCTGGAAGAGTTAACCGGGTGCTTCGCGATGCAAAGATTATTCCCCTGCCCAACAATTGATGCATAAGCATTGGTCCCTCTATTTTGTTAGACATTTATTTTCAATATCTGTCAATATCGCAGATCCAGCTTTAGGTGTACCTCTTTCTACTTTCCGTTGGGCAAGACGTAGAAATACTTCAACTGCCCCTGATGGAGATTCTTGCCCTTAGATATTCTGATCTTCACGATCCAATGCTCACTCGGTAGGGTTAGCGACATCGATACTCGGTTTCGCGGTTCCCAATCATAACCTCGTTGATCAGATGAGGACTGTCGCGCCGGCGCCCCGCCCGGTCCGAGTGTCTTTCGCGCCTCCTCCCCCGGGCGCGGGGCGGTGGAGCGGACGTTGCAGGGGTTGCTGAAACCCGGTTGCCTTTAAACCGGGTGGCCGCACTCCCGGTATCAGATTGTAACGTTTATCAGCATGTATCACTCCATCCTACTTGATAGAACAATGAGTTGTACTATTATCGTCGGCGGGTTCTTTGGTGACGAGGGAAAAGGAAAGATCGTGGCCCACATCGCTCACCAGGACAGACCATCCATCATCTCCCGGGGTGGCGTTGGCCCGAACGCAGGGCACACGGTTCGTATCGGAGAGAAGGAGTACGGGGTCAGGATGGTCCCCTCGGGTTTTGTCTACCCGGAAGCGACCCTCATGATTGGGAGCGGCGTGCTTGTCGATCCTCGTGTCTTTCTGCGGGAAGTCGACCTGGTCGGCGTCCGGGACAGGATCTTTGTTGATGGGCGGTGCGGGGTCATCGAAGAGGATCACATCGCGCGGGACAAGGGAAGCGACCACCTCAGCAAGAAGATCGGGAGCACCGGAACCGGGTGCGGCCCGGCAAACGCCGACCGTGTCCTCCGGACGTCGCGGCAGGCGAAAGACGTCCCGGAGCTCGCGGGGTTCGTCACCGACGTGGCCGAGGACGTCAACGGCGCCCTGGACCGGGACGAGGTGGTTCTTCTTGAGGGGACTCAGGGCTTCGGGATCTCGCTCTACTTCGGAACCTACCCGTTCGTGACGAGCAAGGATACCTCCGCCTCGCAGATCGCCGCCGACAACGGCGTCGGCCCGACCCGGATCGACGACGTCATCGTCGTCTTCAAGGCCTACCCGACCCGGGTCGGCGAGGGCCCCTTCTCCACCGAGATGTCGGCGGCGCGGTCGCACGAGCTCGGGATCGAGGAGTTCGGCACCGTCACCCATCGCCAGCGCCGCATCGGCACCTGGGATGGGAAGATGGCGCGGTACTCGGCGATGATCAACGGGTGCACCCAGGCCGCGATCACCGGCATCGACCGGGTCGATCCGGCCTGTTTCGGCGCGACGGAGTACGATCAGCTGACGAAAGCGGCACGGGACTTCATCGCGCAGGCCGAAAAAGACATCGGCAAACCCGTCACCCTGATCTCGACGGGTCCCGAGATGTCCCAGATCATCGATCTCAGGAGCGAAGTATGAGAAAAAACCTGATGGAGATACTCTGCTGTCCGGTCTGCAAGGGCGAACTTGAACTGACCGTGACCGAAGAGAGCGGTGAGGAGGTGCTGGAGGGGACTCTCCGGTGCGCGGCGTGCAGCGTCGACTACCCCATCAGCGAGGGCATCCCGAACCTCCTCCCCAAGACCGCCTGTGAGGACTGAGTGCGTCGATGACGGAGATCCATCTCAACCGCCGCGGGATTAACGCCATCGAGGTTCCGGCCGAGGTCGAAGTGATGCCGGGGAGCGACCTCGTTCTGCGGATCGTCAACCACGGGTCGCCGCTGCACATCACCCTCGCCTCCCCGAACTCCTCGGCCTTCACCGGCTTTTTCCACGAGAACCTCTACGTGAGCGGGTCCGAGGAGTTTGTCATCCCCATTCGGGAGAACGCCTACCCCGGCACCTTCAATATCGAGGTCATCGCCGGATACGGTGCTAAACGAGCGGAGTTCCGGGTCGTCGTCAGGGAGCGGGCGGCGCCGGAGCCCGAACCGGTCGAGGTTCCGGTAACGCCTGCCGTTCCGGCGACTTCGATGCGGTGGCGGTCGTCCGCCCCGCTCCTTCTCCTCGCCGCCGCCGCCCTGGTGCTCTACGGGCTGTGGCTGGTCTACCGGGTGGATCTCTTAAACGCCGCTGCGTTCGTGGCGCTCCTCCTCGGGGTCATCCTCGCATGGCTGCGGCAGCGGTCGTAGTCGCCGCGTCGCTGCTGGTGGACCGGCTGGTCGGCGACCCGCACTCACGCTACCATCCGGTGGCGCTCCTCGGCCGGTTCATCGGGTGGTGGGGAGTCCCGGACCGCTACCCGGTTCGTATCCAGCGATCGATCGGGGTCGCGGGGGCCGTTCTGACCGTGGCCCTCTTTGCCGCACCCTTCGCGCTCGTCGAGTTCGCGGCTCCCTGGTACCTCTATCTCCTCCTCGCGCCCTTCCTCCTCAAGGCCTGTCTTGCCTGGCGGGCGCTCGAGGAGCATGCCGCCGCCGTGGTCCAGGCGCTCGGTGACGGCGGGATCGATGCGGGCCGCCGCGAGGTCGGGATGATGGTGAGCCGGGATACGGCGCGCCTCGATCCCGAGCACGTCCTCTCGGCCGCCTACGAGTCGATGACGGAGAACCTGGTGGACAGCATCGTCTCCCCGCTCTTCTACTTCGGGCTCTTCGGGCTCGCCGGGGCCGCAGCCTTCCGGGCGGTCAATACTCTGGACGCCATGCTCGGTTACCGGGACGAGCGGGCCCGGATCGGGTGGTTCCCGGCCCGCATCGACGATATCGCAAACTTCATCCCGGCGCGGCTGACCGGCCTCCTCCTCCTCGCCTACTTCGCGGCGAAGGGCCGGTTCGCCCCGGCATGGGCGGCGCTGTGCCGGGATAGAAAGAAGCGGCCGGGGTTCAACGGCGGGATCCCGATGGCCGTCATCGCCGGCGGCGTCGGCGTCCGGCTTGAGAAGCCCGGTGCCTACACCATCGGGAACCCGGAGCGGACACTCGCGGAAGGGGGCGCCGGGATCGTCGGCGCGGTCCGGGCGGCGGCAATCATCTTTGCGATCCTGGAGTTCGCCGCACTATTTTTATTGTGGTCAATGAGCTATACATAAGAGTAATGAAACTCGAGGAACTGAGATTTGGCACCGAGCTGATCAAGCGCGGCTTTGCGTCGATGCAGAAGGGCGGCGTCATCATGGACGTCGTCAACGCAGAGCAGGCCGAGCTCGCCGAAGAGGCCGGTGCCGTCGCCGTCATGGCGCTTGAGAGAGTCCCTGCCGATATCAGGGCGGCCGGTGGCGTGGCCCGTATGGCCGACCCGCAGAAGATCGTCGAGATCATCGATGCTGTCTCCATCCCGGTGATGGGGAAGGCCCGGATCGGTCACTTCGTTGAGGCCCAGATACTGGAAGCCCTCGGCGTGGATATGGTCGACGAGAGCGAGGTGCTGACCCCGGCCGACGAGCAGTTCCATATCGATAAGGCCGGGTTTGGTGTCCCGTTCGTCTGCGGCGCCCGGAACCTCGGGGAGGCACTGCGCCGCATCAACGAGGGTGCGGCGATGATCCGGACGAAGGGCGAGGCCGGCACCGGCAACGTCGTGGAGGCTGTCCGCCACATGCGGGCGATCATGGGCGGGATCCGGGCGCTGAAAGGCCTCTCCAGCCAGGAGCTCGTCGACTGCGCCCGCGATATCGAGGCGCCCGTAGAACTCGTCATCGAGTGCGCACAGCGCGGCCGCCTCCCTGTGGTGAACTTCTCCGCGGGCGGGATCGCGACCCCCGCCGACGCGGCGCTGATGATGCAGCTCGGCGCCGACGGAGTCTTCGTCGGGTCGGGGATCTTCAAGTCCACGAATCCCGAGGCGACCGCCCGGGCGATCGTGGAGGCGGTCAACCACTACGACGACGCAAAAGTCATCGCCGAGGTGAGCAAGGGTCTTGGGGATGCGATGAAAGGCCTCGACGTCCATCTTCTCCGCGAAGACGAGGTGTTGCAGACCCGTGGGCGTTAAGGTCGGCGTTCTCGCGCTCCAGGGCGACGTCGCCGAGCATATCGCGGCGTTCCGCGAGGCTCTCGCCGACCGGTCGGGCTCATCGGTCGCGGCGGTCCGGCGCGCGGAAGACCTTGCAGGGCTCGACGCACTTGCGATACCGGGCGGCGAGTCCACCACCATCTCCCGGTTGATCGGAAAAAACGGGCTCTATGAGCCGCTCTCGGAGTTCGAAGGCGGGGTCTTTGCCACCTGCGCGGGGATGGTCCTCATCTCGGACCGGGTGGACGACCCCCGGGTCCGGCCCCTCTCCCGCATCCCGATGCACGTGGCGCGCAACGCCTTCGGGCGGCAGGTCGACTCCCGGGAAGCGATGCTCGAGGTTGCGGGGCTTGCCGAACCCTTCCGGGCAATCTTCATCCGGGCGCCGGTGGCGACGGACGTCGGCCCCGGCGTCGAGGTGCTCGCCCGCATCCCGGAGGGGATTGTTGCCGTCAGGAGCGGCCGGCACATGGCGTTCGCCTTCCACCCGGAACTTGGAGGGGATCTCCGCCTGCACCGGATGTTTCTTGAGGGGCTCGGGGTATAGGCCCCGATTCACTCTTTTTCCCGGTCTTTGGCGGCGCGTATCCGCCGCACCCATAGAGTGTCCCCGAGATCGGTGAGGCTGTAGATGATCCAGTTGCCCTGCGCCTCGCCGGTGATCAGTCCCGCCTTCTTCAGGACGGAGAGGTGGTAGGATAACTTCGAGTCCGCTATCCCGAGCACCGCCTTGATGACGCAGACGCAGAGCGGCTGGACGGCGAGCATCGCGAGGATCTTTAAGCGGAGGGGGTCGGCGAGTGCGCGAAAGAGGGCGCTCTCCCTTTCCAGGGCCTCGTCCCCCGGCAGCCGCTCCATCAGTCCCGCGATGCCGCCGCACCGGCAGAGCGCCTCCTCGATCCCTTCCGGGAGGGCCATCGATTCCTGCCTGCGCGTAGTGTTCTTTTCCAACCCGGACTCAGACCCCATGTTTCAAGCAATTATGAAATGGCAGCCGATATATAGACACCGATCCGCCGGGAAAGCCTGCGCTGCCCCACCAGCTAATTCCTCTTTTTCCACCCCCGGCCGGACCTATTTCAAACATTGCAGAAACCCTCACCATAATGTCGACATGCAGCCAACCTAAGGTTCAAACAAATTTAAAATACCCTCCGGATGCGATCGAATGACTGAAAAAGTAACCGAGAGCGTTGATATTGCCAGTGTATTGAAAAAGTACGCGCCGACAATCGTTCTGTTAGCAATCATCGTCGGCCTGACCGTATGGTCCTTTTCAACAGGCATGGCGGCAAAAGAAGGAGCGCCCGTTATCACGTTAACGGCGGCAGTCCTGCTCATTGTTGTCGGACTGGCCGCCGGAATGCTTGGCGGAATCATCGGGACCGGCGGCTGCAGTGTCATGTTGCCGATCCTCCATTTTTACCTGGGGTATCCGGTGCCCATCGCAATCGGTACCACGCTGTTCGCTGTCATCTTTACAGCGATATCCGGGGGATACGGCCATCTGATACGGAAAAACCTGGATGTAAAAACAACCGCATGGCTTGGCGGGTTTGGCATTATCGGGGTGGTTATCGGTTCGTATGCCTTCAACCTCCTCTCGGATCAGACGGCTCTTCTGGGACTGATACTGGGCATAGCGTTCATTCTGCCTGCGGTGCGCATGATCGTCGAAGGGGTTGCGCATCGAAAGAAAAGCCAGCCGGAAGGCAATGTCATCCCCGGTTCGGAAGGGAGAAAAGGGCTGCTCGGGTTGGTAGTCGGTGTTTTGACGGGGCTTGTCGGACTGGGCGGAGGATATGCTCTTGTTCCCGGTCTGATTTACCTGTTTAACGCGCCGGTGTATGTCACAATGGGAACGTCACTGGCAACGATGATCCCCCTGGCCGTCGTCGGCGGGGGCATCAAGCTCGCGGAGGGATACGTTGCAATCGGCGCTGCACTGATCCTGGCCGCCGGAACGATCGTGGGTGCACAGCTCGGTGCTGCCGTCATCAAGAAATTCCACCCGGCAACGTTGAAACTGATCTTCGGCGTCTACTTTTTGTACGTCTCGGTGAAGTTTATACTGGCGTATTTCGGGGTTGCAATATTTTAAGGAGGGGTGTCTGGCATCGGCGCTATTCCCCTTGCGACCACGGTTGGGGCGGGTAGGGGCCATTCCCGATTTGAATGCCTGCTTTGACCCATTCCATCCTGAACTGCCCGGCACGACAGCTCTTTTTTCAGGCGTCCGCAGGACTATTTCAAAAATTGGTGAAACCGTAACCTTTATGCCCGACCCCGCACACTCTAATTCAAATAAATTTGAATCGCTTGGCCCGACCCCGCACACCCATGATCGACCTGCTCATCGGCGCCCTCTCGTCAGGGCTTGCATCCGTGCTCGACTACCTCTCGGCGCACGTCCTCACCTGTCTGGTTCCGGCGTTCTTCATCGCCGGCGCCATAGCAGCATTCGTCAAGAAAGACGCGATCCTGAAGTACTTCAGCCCGGACACTCCAAAATACATCTCCTACGGGCTGGCATCGGTCTCGGGTACGGTCCTTGCCGTCTGCAGCTGCACCATCCTCCCGATATTCGCCGGTATCCTCAAGAAGGGGAGCGGCATCGGGCCGGCGACGACGTTCCTCTTTGCCGGACCGGCCATCAACATCCTCGCGATCATCTACACCGCCCGGGTGCTCGGGTTCGACCTCGGGATAGCCCGGGCGGTCTTTGCGGTCGTTCTCGCCATCGTCATCGGGCTTTTCATGGCGCTGATCTTCCGGTCGACGGATGTCGAGACGCTCAAGCAGAGGGCGATGGCGCCGAGCGTCGCCGGGGCGTGCGAGGAGGAGAAGCCGCGCTGGGTCACGCCGGCGTTCTTCGCCCTCCTCGTCGGGATATTGATCTTCGGGGCGTCGCAGCTCGAGTGGGCGCTCCGGCTCGGCATCGTCTACATCCTCACCCTCGCGATCGCCGTCCTGCTCATCTACTACTTCGATCGTGACGAGGTGACCGACTGGGGGCTGGAGACCTGGATCTCACGAAGAAGATCTTTCCGATCCTGATCGGGGGAACCTTCCTCGTCGGGATCATCGCCTTCTTCCTCCCGCCCGAGACCTTCCAGCCCTTCTTCGGGAACAACTCGCTCGGCGCGAACTTCTTCGCGGCCGTTGTCGGGATGATCCTCTACATGCCGACGCTGCTCGAGGTCCCGATCATCGGCACGACCTTCGGCTACTCGGCAGGCCTCATGGCCCCGGGACCGGCGCTCGCCCTCCTGCTCGCGGGCCCGACGATCAGCCTCCCCTCCGTCCTCGTCCTCTCCCGGATCGTCGGGGCGAAGAAGACGGCGGCCTACGTGGGGCTGGTGGTCGTCTTCGCGACCGTTGCCGGGTTCCTCTACGGGAACGGGATGTCACTACTCTAGGAGAGAGCCCATGGAGACAGAGAAGCGAGAGAAACCCTGTTGCGCCGCCGAAGCCCTGCGCCGCGTCCGCCGGATCGAGGTCGGCGGGGTCGTCGTCGGGCTCGCGATGCTCGACGATATCCTGGCCGATACGGTTGGCCGTAACCTCTCCGGCGAGACCGCCATCGGCGACGAACTCATCAAACAGGTAAGGATTTACAACTACGTCCCGAAGGAGGCCGAACCGCTCTACCGGGCGGCGCTCCTTTTAGAGTACCAGAACGAGGTGAAGAAACAATGAAGGTTGAAGTGCTCGGAACCGGCTGCGCCAAGTGCAAGCGGCTTGCAAAGAACGTTGAAGCGGCGATCAAAGACCTCGGTATCGAGGCCGAACTCGTCAAGGTCGACGACATCACCGAGATCATGGACCGCGGCGTGATGCTGACCCCCGCCCTCGCCGTCGACGGCGAACTCAGGGTCTCCGGCCGGGTGGCGGACGTCAAAGAGATCAAGGAGATCCTGCAGGGGTGAAACCCCTCTTCTCCTGCAAAGGAATCCGAGAGATGGTGCTGGTTGAAATCTTCGGGACCGGTTGCGCCAGGTGCAAGCGGGTGAACAGGAACGTCGAGATCGCGGTCGGAGAACTCAAGATCGATGCGGAGATCCGCACGATCGAGAGCCTTGATGCGATGATCGAGCGGGGCGTGATGCTGACGCCGGCGCTCTACGTCGACGGCGAGGCCAAGGTCGTCGGCCACGTCCCCTGCGTCGAGGATATCAAACAGATACTGCTTGGAGTGAAGTGAGATGACGGAACAGAACACACCCCGGTGTACCTGCGGGAACGGCATTGAGCCGGAAGGCGGACCGAAACGGATCATCTTCGCCTGCGCCGGCGCATCGAAGGCCGGACAGCTCACAAACGAGGCCGCTGTCCGGTTGACGAAGGAAGGATACGGGAAGATCGCCTGCACGGCGTCTCTCGCCGTCGGGACGCCCTCGATCAAGAAGAACGTCGAGGCAGCGGACGAGGTGATCGTCATCGACGGCTGCCCGGTCGCTGCGCCCGACCAGGAGATCGTGGTCACGGATCTCGGGATCGAAAAAGGCGGGAGCCTCGACCTCCCCGAAGAGGACGTGGAGACGGCCGTCTCCGCCGCCTGGGAGGGCAAAGGGAGAACGGAGGAGGAGAAGGGGCGCAGGCCGTCCGGTGGATGCGGCTGCGGCTGCGAAGGATCGACGGATACCCTCGTCGTCGAATGGCGGCATATCGGGAGCGATATCGAGCATACCTGCGAACGGTGCAGCGAGACCGGGAAGGCGATGAGAGAAACAGCCGATCGGATTCGCGCAGCCCTTGAAGATGCGGGCATCACGGTCAAATTCGTCGAGAACGTCCTTCCACACGATGCGATAGCAGACTCAAACACCATCCTCTTCAACGGCGTACCGCTCGAGGATCTCATCGAAGGCATGGAAGTTACCAGCACGCCCTGCGTCTCCTGCGCCTGTATCACCGGGCAGGATGACGTCGAATGCCGTGCGGTCGATTACGGCGGCGAGCGTTACGAGTCGATTCCGCCCGAACTGATCGCCCGGGCGGTGCTGAAGGCGCTTGGGCTGGAGTGATCGTGGCGGAGACGCGCTCTCCGCCTGCACACACAACGTCGAAGTTGTCCCCGAGGCAGGAATAGCGAACGGCTTGCAGCCCGGCCGATAAGATGCACCTTTAATACTCTCCCCCTCAAACATATCGTTCAGGACGGAACGCCGTGATCAAAGAGAACAGTGACGACCCGTCGGCAGGTGGGCCGAACATAATCGAGGTCGAGACCCTCACAAAGACCTTCGGCGCCATAACCGCCGTGGACGGCATCTCGTTCGAGGTTCGCCGGGGCGAGATCTTCGGGTTCCTCGGGCCGAACGGCGCCGGGAAGACCACGACCACGCGGATGCTCACCGGCGTCGTCCCGATTGACGGCGGAAGCGTGAGGATCTTCGGGCATGATATCCAGAAGGAGCCGGTCCTGGCGAAACAGCGGTTCGGCGTCGTGCCCGAGACCTCGAACGCCTATGTCGACCTTACCGCATGGCAGAACCTCATGCTGGTGGGGGACCTCTACGGGCTCGACCGCACCCGGGCAGAACGGCGCTCAAGCGACCTCCTCGAGACCCTCGGCCTCTCCGGGAGAAGTGACCAGAAAGTGAAGGGTTACTCGAAAGGCATGAAACAGCGGCTCATCCTCGCCATGGCGCTCCTCCACGAGCCCGAGCTCCTCTTCCTCGACGAGCCGACGAGCGGGCTTGACGTCCAGAGCACGCAGATGATTCTCGGCCTGCTGCGTGACCTCAACGCGGACGGAACCACCATCTTTCTCACCACCCATAACATGGAGGAGGCGAACCGGCTCTGCGACCGCATAGGCATCATCCGGAGCGGGAAGATCGTCGCGATCGACGCCCCCGAGAGGTTGAAGACCGCAATCGACCGCGAGCACCAGGTCGAGGTGAGCTTCGACCGGCCGGTGCCTGCAGAAGCCATTGCAGGGCTCGACGGCGTGGCCGGGGCAAGCCGGACGGGAGATGTGTGGCAGATCACCACAGGAAATCCGGACCTGACCATCAGGTCCCTGGTGGCCTTCAGCGGAGATCGCGGTGCGACGATCCTCACCCTAAACACCCTTGCCCCGTCGCTTGACAGGGCCTTCCTGCGGCTGACAGGGGAGGAGCAGCCGTGAACCCGGCGGCGTACGGAGAGCAGGTGCGGCGGGCCTGGGTGATCGCGAGGAAAGACATCCGCGTCTACTACCTCAAGGGTCCGGTGCTCATCTTCGGGATCTTCATGCCGGTCTTCCTCTTCCTCGCCTTCTTCCTGGGCGGCCGGCAGCTTCCTCTCGCGTTTCTCGTCTCCGGGCTTGTGGGGATGACCCTCTTCTTCACTTCGACCGCCGTTTCGCCGGCAATCTTCCCCTGGGAGGGTCAGGCAAGGACGCTCGAACGACTTGCAGCCTGCCCGGTCACCGTCGAGGCGATCGTCCTCGGGGACATGATTGCTTCCACCCTCTTCGGGATCGGGGTCACGGCAATCACCCTCCTCATCGGGCTTGCGCTCGGCCTTCCCCTCCTGCACGGCATCGTGCTTGGTTTTGGAATCCTCATTGCCGCATGCTGTTTCTCAGGCCTCGGCATGCTCCTTGCAGTCCCTCCCACGAACCTGCCCTCGAATATCATGATGCTCTCCACCCTCCTGAAGTTCCCGCTCGTCTTCATATCCGGCATCTTCGTCCCCCTGGAGCAGATGCGGCGTGGGGGCTCATGCTGGCGGCCTGCTCGCCGCTCACCTACTTCACGGACATCGTCCGCTACTCGTTTTCCGGCGCACACTATTTCCCGGTGGCGGTCGATATCGCGGTGCTTGCCGGGTTCACCCTGGTTTTCGCCGCCGCTGCGATGCGCCTGCACAGGCGGAGCATGCCGCGGAGGCTGTGATCGGTGCAGCGACAGGAAGATGTCGGGTCGGTGCCAATAGTGGAGGTGCACCATGAAGAAGGAACTCGTCATCGAATGGAAGCACACCGATAGAGTCGTCGAAAAGACCCCTGAAGAGTTCGAGGAGACCGGGATGACGCTTGCGGCGGTCCTCGCGGAGATCCGCATGCTCCTCGAGATGGAGGGGGTCGGCGTCCGGGTGGTCGAGACGGTCCTCCCCGACGATGCCGCCGCAGAGTCGGAGTGCCTCCTCTTCAACGGGATCCCGGTCGAGAAGCTCCTCGAAGGGGTCGAGGTGACCGCGACGGCCTGTGCCTGCGCATCATGTGAATCCTGCGAGACCTGCGGGGAGGAGGAGGCGGAGTGCCGGACGCTCCGCTACAACGGCGAGGAGTACGAGGCGATCCCGCCGGAACTGATCGGGCGGGCCGCCGCAAAAGCGCTCGAGATGGAGTGAGGCGGGGCGGGTTGCCGGTCCCCTTCTCATGTCGGGAGCCGCAGGTATCCTGAACGCCGGAGTGCGTGGCCCCGGTCCGTAGCGGGGTGGGGAAGACTTTTTCAATCCGGTTTCAATGTAATTTACTTAACATTAACATAAAGTTAAATGATTATTTTTAATAAGGGATGCGTCCCAACCACGGTACCGTAAGCCTCCGATACCTCCCCAGAGCGTACTGGAGAGAACTGAATGGACGTGGTAGTCATTACAGAACGTTGTTATCATCTGCTCATCCTCCTCGGCGTCTGCGGGGTGCTCTTCTGCGCCTTCGCCGCCTGCACGACCACGCAGGGGACGATCTCCCCTGCCGAGAACCGCACAATCACCGATATGGTGGGTCGGACCGTCGTCGTCCCGTCGGAGATCGAGAGCATCCTCTGCACATCGCCGCCGTCGACGATGCTCGTCTACATGATCGCGCCCGGCCGGCTCGCCGGCTGGAACTTCGCCCCGGTGAAGGAGTACACCCCCGGGCGGTACGCAGCGCTCCCGGTCGTCGGAGGCTGGTTCGGGAAAGAAACCGGCAACTACGAGACGTTCATCTCGATGCACCCCGACATCATCGTCGAGGGCTACACCACCGACGGCGGGGCGGCGCTTGCCTCGGTCGCCGAACGGCAGCGGAAGTTGGGCCCCATCCCGGTCGTCGCCGTCGAGGACAGCACCAACACCACCGGCTACTCAGAGCCCATCAGGTTCGTGGGTGAACTCCTCGGGGAAGAAGAGCGGGCCGAAGCGATGATCGCCTTCTACGAGGGCATCCTCGCCACGGTGACGGAGCGGGTGGCCTCGATCCCCGACGGTGAGCGGGTAGGGGTCTACTACGCCGAGGGGCCGAAAGGGCTCGCGACCGATCCCACGGGCTCGCAGCACGCCGAACTCATCGAACTCTGCGGCGGGAGAAACGTTGCAGACTGCGCGCTCACGCCCGGGATGGGGATGACCGAGGTCTCGATGGAGCAGGTTATCCGCTGGGACCCTGAAGTCATCCTGGCCGCGGAGCCGGACTTCTATGCCACGGTCAGGGCCGACCCGTTATGGCAGGATATCACCGCCGTGAAGACCGGGCGGGTCTACCTCATCCCGCGGACTGCGTTCTGCTGGTTCGACCGTCCGCCGGGCATCAACCGGATCATCGGGATCCCCTGGACCGCCAAAGTCCTGTATCCAGACCTCTTCACGGACATGGATCTTGAGGGCCTCGTCCGGGAGTATCACGACCTCTTCATCCACGTATCGCTCTCCGACGACCAGATCCACCGGATCCTGAATCCCTGAGGGTAACATGGGATACGTACCGGGCAAGTTCGACCGTGACGGGGCAGAGGATATGGATCGGATCGCAAAGACGATCTTCGCCCCGATCTATCCGGTGATCGCGCAGCAGATAATCGAACGGTGTGGGATCTCCCGCGGCCGGTGCCTTGATATCGGCAGCGGCCCCGGCTCGCTCGGGATCGCCCTTGCGCAGGCGAGCACGTTAGCGGTCACGCTCCTTGACTCCTCTCCGGATATGATTGCCGTCGCCCGGGAGAACGTCCGGGAGGCCGGGCTTTCGGGGCGCGTCACGCTTCTATTGGGCGACGTCCACGACATCCCGCTGCCCGCCCGATCCGTCGATCTCGCGGTCAGCCGCGGGTCGCTCTTCTTCTGGGAGAACCACCCTCGCGCATTCTCCGAGATCCACCGGGTTCTCGCGCCCGGCGGGATGGCCTGCGTCGGAGGCGGATTCGGGACCGCCGAACTCCGGGACGCCATCGCGGCCACGATGGAGAGAGCGAACCCGGGGTGGAGGAATTTCCGGGACAGGAACCTCGGCACGGATAACCGGGAACGGGTCGGCGGGATCCTCGCGGACCTCGGGTTTTGTCACCGGATCATCAGCGACGACTCAGGGTTCTGGGTCGTGATGGAGAAGGAGCGGTAGGCGTGTGGAGCTCTATCTGCGAAAAATGCTATCTCTTTCTGTCTGGCCTCACCTGAAACCGTTTGTTTCACCCTCTGCAAGTGGGGAGGCGATCATGGCACCATGGCGGTTCGCCGGGGTCGTTGCCTCCCTGCCCCGGCAGCCGCACGGGCTTATCGGGATGCAGACCGTCCGCCCGGCCTCCTCGATATAGTGAACGCAGATATCGACCCCGTAGGCTTCGCGGAGGTTCTCCTTCGTGATGACGTCTTCGGCCCGGCCCTGCGCAATCAGCCTGCCTTTCTCGAGGATGGCGACCGTGTGCGAGACCAGGAACGCGTGATCCGGGAAGTGGGTGCACATCAGGATGGCGATCCCGTCGGCGGCGAGCCGGTCGATCGTCGCCATCGTCTTTGTCTGGTTGCCGATATCGAGGTGCGACGTCGGCTCGTCGAGGATGAGCAGCGACGGCTCCTGGGCGAGGGCGCGGGCAATCATCACCATCTGCGACTCCCCGCCCGACATCTCGGAGATGCACTTCTCCCGGAGAGGGGTGATCCCGATCCGCGCAAACGCCGCCTCCGCCTTCTCGTAGTCCTCCTCTTTCGGGACCGCGAAGGTCGCGATATGCGGCGCTCGTCCCATGAGGACGAAGTCAAGTGCCGTGAACGGGAAGACGGCGCGGTGGGCCTGGGGAACGTAACCGACCTGCTGCGCGATCTCCTCGGTCCGCATATCGTCGACCCGGCGGCCGCCGATCTCCACCGTCCCGCCCTGGAGCCTGAGGATGTTTAAGATACACTTGATCAGGGTCGATTTTCCCGTCCCGTTCCTCCCGAGGAGGGAAAGGATCTCTCCTTGCCGGAGAGAGAGGGAGACGTCTTCGAACTGTTTTGTGATGCCGTCGTACGAGAACGAGGCGTTGTTGACGTTTAGAATCATGATATCCAGCCTACTTTTTTGCGTGTCAGGAGGTATGCGAAGAACGGCGCCCCGATGAGTGCCGTCAGGATGCCGAGAGGGATCTCGGCTGCGGTCAGGGTTCTTGCGATGTCGTCGACGACGAGAAGGAACGAAGCCCCGAGAACGGCCGATACGGGGATGAGCTTGCGGAAATCCGGGCCGACGAGCATCCTTCCTATGTGGGGGACGACGAGACCGACCCAGCCGATGATCCCGCTGATGCAGACCGCGGAGGCGGTGACGATCGTCGAGGCGATGACGAGCACTATGGTCATCCTCTTTGTGTCCACCCCGAGCGCCCGCGCCTCCTCTTCGCCGACCGCGAGGAGGTTGATCCGCCACCGGATGAGGAAGAGACAGATGCTCCCGAGAAGGATCGGTGGGGCAACCGCGGTGATGTCGGCGTTCGAGACCGCGGAGAGGCTTCCCATCAGCCAGAAGACGATTGCAGGCAGGGTGTCGTACGGGTCGGCGACGTATTTGGTGAGGGATATGAAGGCGGAGAAGAGCGACCCGACGATGATCCCCCCGAGGACGAGGACAAGGGTCGAGCTCTTGCCGACGGTGTGACCGATGCCGTAGGCGACGGCGACCGCGAGGATCCCGAAGAAGAAGGCGGAGATCTGGATGACCATGGGGTTGCCGGAGAGGAGGATCCCGACGGCCGCCCCGAACCCTGCGCCGGCGGAGACGCCGAGGATATCGGGCGAGACGAGGGGGTTTTTGAAGAGGCCCTGGAACGAGGCCCCGGCGATGGAGAGTCCTCCGCCGACGAGCATCGCCGCGATCACCCGGGGGAGCCTGATCCGGAAGACGACCGTCTGTTTCGATGCCTCCCAGGTCTGCTCGAAGGAGGGGAGGAGGACCTGGTGGCCGGAGACGGTTGAGAGCAGGGATGACGCACCGTCGAGGAACGCGTTTGCCGTTCCGACGGTGAGGATCCGGAAGGTCTCCACCGGGTCCATCACGTACCTCCCGAAAAAGAGAGAGAAGAAGAAGAGGATGATTGGGAGGAGGTAGATTGCCTTCCCTGCCGGGATCAGCCGGAGAACGGCTTCATGGGCCGGTGTGCCGTCCCGAAAGACCGATCGCCAAAAACCGATCGCAACATTCTTCCTGGGTTCCTGTCCGATCTCTATAATCGGTTCTTTCCTATGGGTCATCCGGTATACCGTCCATACCGGATATGTTTATTTGTTTTACTTAATATTATGGCAATGTAAATGGCATAACCTTTACAACAACAATAAAAAGGTTCGGCGGATCCCGCCGTGTTGCACAATTTCCCGGGGTTTCCCTCACGGATCTTCCTGCGGTAGTTTCACTCAGGCCACCGCCGCAACCAGCGTGTTGCAACAGTTCACCTGTGCCTGGTCTGAGATCACCGTGAGGGGCGGGCAGACAGGTTCGGGGATAGGAATATATCTCCAGCTAATATGTAAATATATTTTATTTGATTTTACTGAAAAGTAAATGATTATAGATAAATATGCGCGACGTCGCACTATTGTACGGTGTAGTCGGTATGAAGAAAGATACTCGCCATCTGGTTCTCGCCATCGTGGCCGTCTGTGCCGTCCTGACTCTTGCTTTCGTCCTTGCAGCGCCCGGGACTGCCGGTGAAGAATCTGCTGCAACGGTCCGGACGATCACGGATATGGACAACAGGACAGTGACCATCCCGTCCGAGGTCAGGACCGTGGTCATCACCTGTTGCGGCGGCGCGGCGCAGGAACTGGCGGCCCTGGGAGTCGGCGACCGGGTCGTCGCCCAGCCGCAGCAATGCACTACGGAGCGCCTGTATGTTGTCGTCCCCGGGTACCGTACCACACCCGACGTCGGTTCCTTCGACAACGCCAACGTGGAGGAGATCCTGAAACTCAACCCCGACATCGTTATCGGGAGTTATTATGCAGAGACTGGCAACGCCCGCATTGAAGCGGCCGGGATTCCGGTCGTGCGGGTGCTCACGGGGCGTGCCGGAGTCGAGGAACTGAAACAGGAGTTCCGCATGCTGGGTCAGGTCTTCGGGCGCGAAGAGCGTGCCGAACGGCTGGTTGCGTACTGGAATGAAACCCTCGCGCGGATCGAGACGAAACTCGCCGATATCCCCGAGGGCGAGCGGAAACGGGTCTATTATATGAGCAGCACGCCTCTCAAGACAGAAGGACACGGTGCGTGGGGTAACGATATGATCCGCGCGGCAGGGGGGATCAACGTCGCCGGAGGGATCGACCAGAAGGTTATCCGTGGGGGCTATGAGATCTCTGCCGAAGAGCTCGTCCGGTGGGACCCCGAGGTTATCTACGTTGCGTCGAACATGAAGGACTACTCGAGCCCGGCCGGTGCGTTTGTAGCCAACCCCCAGTTTGCGCCCATCACGGCGGTCCGGGATGGGGCGGTGTATCCGTGTCCCGTAGGAACCTTCTGGTGGGATCGCCCCGCACCGGAGAGCCCGCTAGGGATCCTCTGGCTTGCACAGAAACTCTACCCGGATCGGTTTGCCGATATCGACCTGGCAGCCGAGACAAAGGAGTTCTTCCACGAGTTCTATGACTACGACCTCACGGACGAAGAGGTGGAGAGCATTCTCCACCCGACACCAATTTGAACGGATGTGATTATATCATGACAGAACATGCAGTCCAGCTCCGGCAGGTTATGCCGGCGGCAGAAAGTGTTGAACACCTTGATGCAGCCCTGTCCGGGTACCGGTCGTACCGGGTCCTCTCTGCAGCGCTTGAGCTCGGGTTCTTTGACTGGCTCTCGGAGCGTGGCCCGACCGCAAGAAATGATGTCCCCGCACTCGGCATAAACGGGATGTTTACCCGGGGTTTCCTGACGGCGCTCGCCGACATGGGGTATATCACGTTTGAAGAGAACGTGTGTGCAAACACCCCAATCGCCGAAGAACTCCTGGTCAGCACCAGCCCCACCTACCAGGGCGACCTGATCCTCGCCGCCGGTAAGGAGAATTCATCGTGGTCTGACCTGACCGCTACGCTCAGGAACGGTATGGAGACGCAAAAGACCGGTCCTCGGCCGACGCACGACCACCTCAGGGCGGTCGCCCAGCGATGCATCAGGGGAGAGCTGCAGCACGTCGTCGGCCTGATCGGCCAGCACTCCGGGTTCAGGAACGCCCGGTGCATGCTCGACATCGGCGGGGGGCACGGTCTCTACGCTATCGCCTTCTGCCAGGAGAATCCAAACCTCCAGGCGTGCGTCTTCGATCTGCCGCACGTGGTACCGCTGACCCGGGAGTACATCGGCGAATACGGTATGGACGGGCGGGTCTCCGCCCGGGGAGGAGACCTCCTCACCGACGATCCGGGCAGGGGTTACGACCTCGTCATCGTTTCGCACCTCCTCTACAAGTTCCGGGACCGGTTGACGGATGTCCTCGGCAGGATCACGGAATCCCTTGCCCCTGGTGGCCTTCTTGTCCTCAACCATCTCTACTGTGCACCGGGTTGCACTGTATCACCGGGAAGCGGGATTGCAGAACTCGACCGCGCGCTCATGAGTGCCGGGCATCCGCTCTGCCACCCTGAGGAGCTCGAGGCCGTGCTCAAACGCCTGGGATATACCGGTATCACCCGTTCTCCCCACGAGACCGGAATGGGTTATGGTGTCCTCTTCTGTGCGACGAAAGGTGACGGCGATGCCGGGCATCGCCGGGATGGCTCCTCGTCTTCCGGGTGCAGCTGCGGGCCGGATGGGTGTGGGTACTGATGGGCGACAGCACAGTCCTCGACGAGACCA
The DNA here is from genome assembly GCF_000691865.1 of Methanoculleus sp. MH98A. Taxonomy (GTDB): domain Archaea; phylum Halobacteriota; class Methanomicrobia; order Methanomicrobiales; family Methanoculleaceae; genus Methanoculleus. Next base: position 18,116 of record NZ_JMIO01000036.1, read on the forward strand.
TCCGGATCCTCAAGGAGCGCCTCGGGGAAAGGATGGATGACGTGAGGGTCGATCGCGCGGTTGTGGGAGTCTTTTTCACGGGAGTCAAACTCAGCACGGGCCACGGGGGTATCTGCGCCACGCCCATAAAGTCGATCCCGGAAGCCGTCTGCTGCCCGAGTTCGGCAAAGGCACTGCCGCACTCGGGGAGGCTCCGGGAGCGGAAAATCGAAGCCTACCTGGCTGACGCTCTTGGAGACCGGCCGATGCGCAAGGCGCTCGGGATCGCGGCCGTCAGCGCATTATCGGCGCTCTGTGACGATGTATGCGCCAGGCCGGATCACCCCGTCGTACGCGGCGTCGATGCGGTCGATCTCCTCACGATACAGGAGAGTGGGAATGTCGTGGTCGTCGGGGCGCTGACCCCGTATCTGCGCGCCCTCAAGCAGGCCGGCCAACCGTTTCGTGTCCTCGAGATGGATCCCCGTACGCTCAAGCCCGACGAGCTGCCGTTCTACGCACCGGTCGAGGAGACGGATATGGTCGTTCCCTGGGCCGACACCCTGGTCATCACCGGCACCACGCTGATCAACGGGACGCTCGACCACCTGCTCGAACTCGCCCGGCCGGAAGCCACGGTGGTCGTGCTCGGCCCTTCGGTGAGCATCCTCCCCGACGCTCTCTTCTCGCGCGGCGTGGAGATCGTCGGTGGAAACCAGGTGACCGACCCCGACCGCCTGCTGGATATCCTTGCCGAGGGCGGTTCCGGCTACCACTTTTTCGGGAAGGGGGCCGACCGGATCGCCGTCCGGCGGTCCCAGGAACCGTGAACGCACGAATGACACAGGATAATAATGTGAAATGCTGGATCGACTGCTGGAAAGCATCGGCACAGCACAGCAAGATAGTCAGTGACGACCTCCAGGCGACCCAATGGGACGAGCGGGCTGACCGCTTTGTACAGAACATGGATGAGGAAAGGCACCGGAAACGAGTTGGCGATGTTTTTGCAATTCTGGAGGAGGCCGGTTTCTCACCCGAGGGCGCACGCGTCCTCGACATCGGGTGCGGACCGGGCACCCTCTCCCTCCCCCTTGCCCGGGCCGGGGCGGACGTCACGGCCCTCGACATCTCGACGAGGATGCTCGACCACCTCAGGGAAACCGCGCAAAATGAAGGCTTGCGTGTTAACGCGGTCGAATGTTCCTGGTGGTCGGCCGATATCGACAGACTTGGGTTCCGGGAGAAGTTCGATCTCGTGATCGCGTCGATGACGCCGGGAATCAGGGACGTCGAGACCTTCGACCGGATGATGGCGTGTTCAAGGCAGTTCTGCTATTACAGCCGCTTCGTCGGGAGGGTGGGCACAGACGGGGCTCGCCGGGAGATTTTCAGGAAAATCCTGGGTGAGGAACCCGACAACCCCGGGCCGGATATGCTGTATCCGTTTATGTACCTCTACGTTCTTGGTTACCGGCCGCTTGTGAGACTCAGTCATGTTTCAAGGACCCAGGAGCGGGACTGGGCCGAAGCAGCGGAAGAGACGATCAACGATCTGAGATGCACCCGCGATGTTTCCAGCGATGTCGAGGAAAAGATCAGGGAGTATTACAAAAATGCGTCGCCAGACGGCAAATATCGTTCCGAAACAGAGAGTTGCAGCGGCATGATGGTCTGGTCTGTCACGGCCGGAGATGGGGTATAAGCGGGCTGAAACGATCGATGCTCTTCAGTTCGGCATGGGCGGGGAAATTAACGGAGAACTCCTCGCATCCCCTCTCCCCCATCCTGTCGCCGAACTTCGGGGGTTTACCGGAGTATAACCCATCAGAGATCTCCCAACCGGGTTCCGTACCAGGGGGTGCCCCGGCGAACTCACCGACCTCGCAACACGGGACAATTAACAATAAAATGTTAACATGTCTATTTTGTAAATAGAAAATATTAAACTCCCGGCGTTAAAGACGTTACATCACACCTGTGAGGCGATATGCCGGAACGCCTGAAGGGCTACCCGTACGGGACCTGCGTATGAGGCCTGCAGGGGGTGTTAATGATGAAAGAGACGAGTACAGTCCTGAAAGCGTTCATAACCCTATCATTTATAGCACTTCTGGCGTTCACCTGCGGCTGCACCGGGCAGGGACAGGCGACCGACAGCGGGACAACAGTGGTCACGGACATGGCGGGTCGGGAGGTCGTCGTCCCGAAGAATATCGATAGTATCGTGACGATCGGTTCCGTGCCGGTGCAGAACAGTTTCATGTTCATTATGGGGAAGGGGGATAAGATCGCTAATAACCTGCCCGACTCATTTATCAAACAAGGCAAGTGGAAGTACCAGTA